>CAYWJZ010000160.1:0-1524 GCA_964458635.1 uncultured Atribacterota bacterium | reverse complement strand
GCCAAATCAGCGTCATCAGCGTTCTATTCTTATCAGTGGAAAGCTTATCAAAAAACAAGGTATTGAATGTTACATATTTTGCCAAAAACAAGGTATCGTTTGTAACAATTTGTCAAAGAAATAAAGTATTGTCTATAACAATAGTAAAATTTGTTATTATATTTGCAGTATAGAACTCATTATAAATGATGTTTAAACGGGAAATACTAAATCATTTGTTGCTTTGGAAATCATCGGCTTACCGAAAGCCGCTTGTTTTGCGTGGTGCCCGGCAAGTTGGAAAAACCACTGTGGTGAATCAATTTGCCGAAAATTTCACACAATATATTTATCTAAATCTCGAGAATCAAAAAGATAAGGTTATCGTTCAAAACCGAAACTCAATACACGAACTTATTCAGGCGCTTTTTTTTATAAAAGATAAAAATACAGATATTACTGATACACTCATATTTATCGACGAAATACAAGAGGTGCCTGAAGCCATTGCTTCATTGCGTTATTTTTATGAAGAGTATCCCCAGTATTATGTTATAGCAGCCGGTTCGTTGCTCGAAACAGTTTTCGACACTAAGATGTCGTTCCCGGTAGGGCGTGTGGAATATGAGTTTCTATATCCTTTTTGTTTCGAAGAGTTTTTACAAGCATGTGGCGAGCAACAAGCATTGGCACAACTAAATAAAACACCGGTTGCTGATTTTGCACACGATAAGATAATGCGTTTGTTTCATACCTATACACTGATTGGCGGAATGCCCGAAGTTATAAAACGATTTGTGGAACAGGGTGATTTAACGCAATTGAAAAATGTGTACGAAGCGTTACTGCTATCATATATCGACGATATTGAGAAATATGCACGCAATCAATCTCAAACTCAAATCATTCGTCATGCCATAACCTCTTGTTTCCCGGAAGCAGGCACACGTATACGATTCAATGGTTTTGGTGCATCCGGCTATGGTTCGCGCGAAATGGGCGAAGCGTTGAGGATATTAGAAAAAGCGAGATTAATTTATTTACTATACCCAACCACACAAACAAAATTGCCCTATCAGCCCAATTTGAAAAAATCGCCTCGTCTACAGGTACTTGATACAGGGATGGTTAATTTTTTTGCCGGTATTCAAAAGGAATTTTTTTTGACAAGCGATTTATTAGATGTATATAATGGAAAAATAATAGAGCATATTGTTGGGCAAGAATTAATTGCAACAAATAAAAACCATATAAACAAACCCTTGTTTTGGGTACGCGATAAGGAAGGTGCATCAGCCGAGTTAGACTTTTTAGTTGTCATCGAAGGGAAAGCCATACCGGTTGAAGTAAAATCGGGCAAGGCAGGAAAATTGAAGTCGCTCCACCAATACATAGAAATGACGGATACCCCTTTAGCAATCAGGCTATATGCAGGAAGGTTTCAGGTAGACAAGCTACAAACACCAGCTGGTAAGCCATTTACTCTTTTAAATATACCATACTTTTTGGCAGGAAAAATAGGAAAATATATAAATTTGGAGTGAT
>CAYWJZ010000159.1:0-1541 GCA_964458635.1 uncultured Atribacterota bacterium | reverse complement strand
CGATTTATTTTTGGTCGAAAGGTGCCAGCGGTAAACTCTTCTTTCTGTGAAACACATTCTACCGGTACAACAACATTGCTTTCTACTTGAATCAGAAGACAGGGTAATTCTTCAGCATATTTCTCCCGCCACTCAATCTGGAAATTAAGATATCCACAATCGGTAACTGCCAATACTGCTTCCCTGCTCAATTCTCTTAAATCAGGAGATTTTTCCTTTTTTTGATTTCTTTGATAATGAATAACCATCTGGATTCCTATCTGCTCTAATTCCTTTTTAACCTCCTGCAATCCTTCCAGCATAAAATAGTAATGACGAAGATTGGCATCCGGAAAATGATCTGTTATTTCAAAATAAACCAAAACCGGTAATGAACGTTTATTGGCTATCCTGATAGCCGTCTCTAATGCCTGATTGTACTGGACACGCTGGGAAGCCTGCATCCAATAAATAATATATTTACCTTTTTGCTCATCTTTTTCATTAAGATAGGCAATCCTGTCTTCCTGTATCATTTCGAAGATCACCTCTTTTTATCTTTTTTATCCCCTATAGTATCAATTTAACTATATCAGTTTTAATGATGTCACTTGCTCCTATCTCTGTTCAACCAAAGCAATAGACGGTTTTTTCTTTTCATTTTATCATAGATAATTAAAAAATATTTATAAAATTGAAAGGTCTTTTTCTACTACTTTTCTAATAGTTTCTGCTGCTTTTTTGGCATCTTCCACTGACACATGACGATTAGTAACTAACCTAATCTTATCTGGAGGTACCGGAGAAACTATTATATCCTGTTTTTTTAACATCCTAACAAAATCATTCACTGTAACTTTCAATTTACTAACATCACAGTAAATCATATTGGTCTGAATAGCATTTAAATCAATTTCAATACCATTAATCTGAGCTAATTCCTCCGCAATATATCTGGCATTGGCATGGTCATCGGCCAATCGGTCAATCATCTTTTCTAAGGCTACAATCCCTGCTGCCGCAATAATACCCGCCTGCCGCATGCCACCACCTAACATTTTCCTGATTTTTCGGGCTCTTTGGATAAATGAATGTTTTCCAACAAGCATTGAACCTACCGGCGCACTGAGTCCCTTGGAAAGACAGAACATCACTGAATCAGCATTTTTAACCAATTCTTTCACATCAACCCCCAGAGCAACTGTAGCATTAAAAATTCGTGCCCCGTCTATATGCACCTTTAATCCTTGATTGTGGGCAAATTGAGCAATGTCATCCATTAAATTAACCGAATATACCGTTCCGCCCCCACGATTATGGGTATTTTCGATACATAATAATCTAGGAGTGGGAAAATGTAAATCTTTAATCCTTAAGGCTTTTTTAATTTCTTCTACACTCACAATGCCGTTTTTACCGCTTATCATTCTGGGTGAAAGTCCGGCTAGAGCAGCAAACCCTCCTACTTCATAATAATAGGTGTGAGAATCTCCTTCCAGTATAATTTCATCTCCTGGATGAGTGTGGCTCATCAGCGCACATAAATTTCCCATGGTTCCGCT
>CAYWJZ010000158.1:0-1555 GCA_964458635.1 uncultured Atribacterota bacterium | reverse complement strand
GGGGTGAAGCAAATGTCAGATAAGAAGAAATTGATGCAGCTGGTTTCTGCTGCCGGATGAGCAGCTAAGATAAGTTATCAGGATCTCGGCGAGATTCTGAAAAAATTTAATCATATCCAGGATAAAAACCTATTAAGCAGTTTTGAAAATAATGAAGATGCAGCAGTTTATCGAATTAATCAGGAGACCGCAGTCATCTTTACCGTCGATTTTATCACTCCTATTGTAGATGATCCTTATATTTTTGGAAAAATTGCTGCTGCTAATGCCTTAAGTGATATCTTTGCCATGGGTGGAAAACCGCTATTGGCTTTAAATATTGTTTGTTTCCCCGCTGATCGACTTGAGGATTTGGATAATGTTATCAAAGGTGGAGTGGAAAAAGTAAAGGAAGCCGGGGCAATCCTGGTGGGAGGGCACAGTTTAAAAGACCAGGAACCCAAATACGGATTGGCAGTATTGGGAATTGTCCACCCCGAAAAATTAATTAGAAATCATACCCCCCAGGAGGGAGATTCCCTGATATTAACCAAACCACTGGGAACCGGTATTGTTTCTACTGCCCTGAAAAAAGAATTTATAGAAGAATCGGAAGCACATGAAGCAATCTGCTGGATGAGCAGATTGAATGATATTTCCGATTCTGTTTTAAAATTATCCGTTCACAGCATGACCGATATAACGGGTTTTGGCCTTCTTGGACATCTCAGCGAAATGCTGGAAGGTGAAAATCTTTTTGCCCGTCTTCAGGTGGAAAATGTACCATTGCTGGGTAAAGCCTATGGTCTTTCTCTGCAGAACATGATTCCCGGTGGGACCAAGGCAAACCAGCAGACTTTTTCCTGTGCTGTAAAAAAGATAAAGGAACTTGATTGGGCTGAAGAAATATTATTATACGATGCTCAAACCTCAGGTGGACTGCTGATCTCTGTTGGTGAAGAGGATACAAAAGAGGCATTAAATCTATTACGGGAGCAGGGATTTACTGCCAGCAGGGTTATCGGGAAAATAGAGAAAAGGACAGTAGAAGAAAAGAAAATATTTTTGGTTTAGCGATATTTAAAGCTATCTGCTATGCGGTTGTGTTGTTTACTAGAAAAATAAATGTTGATCTGCTAATATCATTATATATTCATAGTATTCATAGGATTAAAAATTTTAATTTTAAATATTTATCATAATAGAGGTGTAAAATAGAAATGCAAAAGAAATGGTTTTTATTCATAACCGTTCTTATTATTATAATTTTTGTGGGAATAGGTGTTTTATTGAGCAATGTTAGTCATCAGTATTCCGGTCCCCCGGTTTTGACTGTATCCGAGGAAGTGGGAGATCTGGGAAAAATTGGTCCGGATGAGAAGCAAGCTTATCTTTTTACTCTGAAAAATGAAGGCGGAGAGAAACTGATAGTAGAAAGAGTGCAGGCTCCATGTGGTTGCACCGCCACTCTGTTGTCCGAAGAGGAGATCCTTCCCGGCAAAACAGGGCAATTGGAAGTCACTTTTAATCCGAGAGGATATGAAGGTATGGTAACTCAATCGGTATATATTTATAG
>CAYWJZ010000157.1:0-1557 GCA_964458635.1 uncultured Atribacterota bacterium | reverse complement strand
AGGAAAGGGGGTAAAAATGGCAGTCAATGAAACAAAGAAAGAATATCACAAAAAATGGTATGAGAAAAACAAAGAGAGACGGCTAGCACAGATAAGACAATATCACAAAGACAACAGGGAAATAACTTACAGGTCTTTTAAAAAGTATTTTATTAACTACCAGAGGGAACGCAGGCAATATGACAAAAGGTTTGTTCTTGACCAGAATATGTTACGCACAATCAGAAGGACTCTTAAAAATGTTAAAAAACCCAGAGAGAAAGTCTGGATTGAAAAACTAGGCTATAAAATTACAGACCTGAAAAAGCACCTTCAAAACCGAATACCACAGGGCTACAAATGGAAAGACTATATAGACGGCAAACTTCAGCTTGACCATATTATTCCACGCTATTTATTTATTTATGAATCGACAGATAATCCTTTCTTTAAAAAATGCTGGGCTATGAAAAATCTAAGACTATTACCGGCAAGAAAAAACAAGCTCAACTACTTTACCGGTATCAGAAACGTTAAACAGGGGGTGTCAGCATGAAAACCATACCACTTAAAGAACAGCAAACCAAAATTACTACCGGTGTATGCACTATTGAGGACCTTATCAACGCATACGGAAATAGGGCTGAAAAAATAAGTTTTTGCAGGGAGTGCGTGGAATACAAAACATGTCAAGGTACTTTATCGGAATGTCCTTATAAAAAATATTACATCGAAAACGAGGTCAAAAATTCCAGAACAAATATTGAAGCTAAAAGAAGAACCTATAAACGCTGGACTGCCGAAGAAGAACAAGAACTTATCTCTTTGGTTAAGCAAGGTTATTTTACGAAAGAAATAGGCAAAAAGCTCGATAGAAATAAGGATGTTGTCTATGCAAAAATGTACATCCTTAGAAAAAGGGGTATTGAAATGAACCGGGAACGTGAACCTAAATATGACTGGAGTAAATATGATAATCAAATTATTGCTTATCGGAAAGAAGGGAAATCATTTGCTGAGATAAGCCGGATTATCAGTATACCAACAAAAACTATTACATACCACGTTCGCCAATTAAAAAAGAAGGGGGTAATTCCAGATGTTGATGACCGAGCAAATAAAATCTATTACAGAGGGAGGTAACGGTCATGTTATATTTTGGGCTTTTCTTATTGGCTATTTTGGGTTGTATATGTTATTTCCTCGCAATGCTCTACACCAGTTTTTAATCAAATGGACTTGGAAATTACTTTTAGGAGGGGGTAAACAAAAATGGTAACGGAAACCAAAACTTTGCTGGAAAAAATAAGAGATTTGCAAATTGAATCGGCAAAGAAGTTTGATAACACCGAAAGAACAGATGATAACCACTTTACAGTTGGAAGGTTATACGGAAGATGGGAAGTTTTAGATGATGTTTTGAAAATAATACAGGAGGCAACAAAATGAGAAACATTGACCGTGAATGTTCGAACTGTATTTTTGAAGATGGCTGCAAAGGGGCAGTCTATGGAGATGCCTGCAGTGAACATCAATTTGAAGGAGAGGAGGTAACTGAAGAGGAAAAAAGAGGCATGT
>CAYWJZ010000156.1:0-1568 GCA_964458635.1 uncultured Atribacterota bacterium | reverse complement strand
AAAAACTTTATGATACTACCTTTGTAATCGGACAAAAAAATGATTATTTGAGCTGTTACTATGATAAGATTTTTTTAACTCCGATTGAGAAAAAATATTTTTTTCGGGGAGATGACCAAAGATTAGTTATATCTACGGAATATGGGAAGTTTGGTATTAATATCTGTTATGATATGGTCTTTAATTCCTTAGCAGAGAAGTATGCATATGATGATGAGGTAGATGCTATTATTAATAGTGCGGCCTGGCGGAGAGAAAGTATAAGAGAGTACCCCTTATTAAACATCAGAATCGATAATTACTATGAGTATATCTGGGATTTAAAACATGCAGCCCTTGCATCACATAATCAGGTTTGGAGTATTGGGGTAACCTGTGTAGGAGTTTTTGACAAAACCGGAAATTCTTTTGCAGGAGGTTCAGGATTCTGGTGTCCCTCAGGCCTTTGCTTGTTGCAGGGATCCAAAACACGTGAAGAGCTTTTGATTATGAGAAACCTTGATATTACTAAACATATGCGAAACCAAGCAATTGAAGATTTCAATTATGCATTGGATTATAATGAAGTATGGAGGAAGGTGAAAAATATTCCCCCAAAAGTAAAAACAATAGATTGAGTAAGTCAATGGGGTCTTTAATTGAAAGATATCGAGTTTTTCTTCGCTTGTTTGCTCTCTTCCTCTTTTTTCTTTTGCCCATTCTTCTGTAAGTAAAATTGGATTCTATCCACAATTTCTACAGTCAGCGTTACCTTCTTACGGGTGCTGGTATTATAGCCGGGAGGTTCTATGCTAGCTGTGATTTATTCTTCCAGTGGCAGGCAATGATTATTTTCTGTTTCTGGTTCAATGTGATCCCCCTCCTGGATTCCCTTTATTTCCTGATATATTCATAAGTAAGGGTATGCTACTGTAAAGTGGTGCAATTTTAGAGCAAGATAAGCAAAGCCGGGAAAAGTTAACTAGTTATTAAGCTAGTACAACGGTTTTCTGTTTGACATGGTTTTTAAAAAGGAAAATTGGAATAATCCTTGAAATTATACAGTATAAGTGATAGTTTCAAAATACAATATTCAATAAGAAGGTGATAAAAATATTTAAAAAAGTTCGATTATATTCTACCTACCGGAGAGGATGTGGCAGAATTTGATGAAGATGGTGAACGGCTAGACAGCAAGGTAGTAGTAGGTGATATCACCAGGATAGTTTATGAAGCTCCTGAAGATACTTCCACTTTAGAAATATACAATAATTATGAATCAGCCTTAAAAGAGGCGGGTTTTGATATCATATTCTCTGGCACCAGAGATGAGCTGGACGGATTTTGGATAATCCAATTATATAATCGCGATATTAATCCTTTGCCGGGAGAGGCCCACGGTTTGGCCATTTCAGAAGAAGAGTTTCGTTATCTTTCTGCAGAACTGACTGAAGAAGGGCGAGCTTTTAACCGTAGAGTGGAATTAGTTAAACCTTAAATTTGCTCCTGGTGCTAGAGGGAAGATGGTATCCAAACCTCAAAAATTATTGAAAAATTAAAGATTAGTGAAGTAAAAGAAATAATAGGTG
>CAYWJZ010000155.1:0-1603 GCA_964458635.1 uncultured Atribacterota bacterium | reverse complement strand
CCGCCTACCTTAAAGTGGGTAAAACCTCCTGAAGCAAAAAAAATAACCATGGCTTATCAAATCTTTAAAGAATATTCTTTACCAGTGGAATGCCTGCTAGGATTCGCAGTACAGCCTTTTGGTTATACCGGGGATATTGAGCGGGATTTGCTTAGTATTACTTCCGTACATCCTATGCGTGAATCAGAGGTTAAAAAGTTTCTAAAAAAATCAGGGGAGGATTGGCAGGTTGTAGAACATCTTATTAATGTAGAGAAATTGATTCAGACAGAATTTGGAGATCAAAAATTTTATGTCCGAAATTTTTCGGGAAGAAAAAAGGAATAATTTATAATCCCAAGTTATCGGAATAATAGTTTTGATAACTTGCCACGTTTTATTTCTACGGCATGATATGGACATAATTCCTGGCAGCAAAAACAACGGATGCAACGAGAAAGGTCTGCATAAGGTTTATGTTTAGTCATTTCAATACATTTAGCCGGGCAATTTTGAGCACACAATCCACAGCCTACACATTTTTCATGAATAAAATCAGGACTTGGGCGTAACATATTATAGAAAAATCTATCAAGAGAAGCAGGTAAGGGGATAGGAATATGTCTGCTTCTAGAAGAAGCTGGAACTTTGAAGGAAATGGGTATTATTTTTTCCTTATCTATTCCCTGAATATCGAGATCCTGAAATTTTTTGCTTACAAGACCTCTTTCTATTGCTTTCTGGAGAGTGAATACTTGATCGGAAGAAAGGCCGATCAGATGGCAGCATGCCAGATCAAGGGCGTGAGTATTGGTTGATGCGGCCAGAAAGCCGACTTTCTTTAAGTCACCCGATGATGGGCCGGCACCTTCCATAGCGATAACTGCATCCATAATAGATATTTGTGGTTTTACATATTCAGCAATATCAACCAGCATATTGGAAAAATCTCTCACATCGCTCATTCTGAGATGATAATCTGCTTTCAGTAAACCTGGTACTGTACCAAAAAGATTTTTTACAGCTCCGGTATAAATTGTAAATCCATGAGTTTTTAGTTTAGCTAGAGAAATAATTACATCTACATCCTTGATAATTTTAGCCAGAGTAATTTGTTTTAGAATATTTCCTTGCGGAAAAGAGCAATCCTGTTGCTGAAAATCCCAATTCAAGTGAGCACCTGTTTTATTTGCCACAGTTTCCATCCCTGTTTCCCGGTATATTCCTTTTAACCAGTTTTTATTAAAAGGCCCGCCCGGACTGTCAGCTATAATTACCTGGGCACCAAGCTCTTGAATTTGATTAACCACAGCTTCTACCAAAGCAGGGTGAGTGGTAACCCCGGCTTCCGGAGCTTTTTTCATAAGCAGATTTGCTTTCAACAGAACTTTTTGTCCGGGTTTAATATATGTTTCTAAACCTCCCAGAGTTTGAAACAATTTTCTGGTTGCCGGCTTGATATCACTTTCCTGGTAGGTATTACACGGTATGAAAATTACTTTATTATTTTCCATTTTTATTCCTTTAATTGTGAAACTTCCTAATTATACCAGAATTTTTAAAATTTAAGAGTGTGTGTTATATTTTCTGTAAAAGTAGAATAAGTTAATTAAGATAATAACTT
>CAYWJZ010000154.1:0-1617 GCA_964458635.1 uncultured Atribacterota bacterium | reverse complement strand
TGGCAGTATTGGTGATATTCCACCAGCTAAATATTATGATAAAATTCAAAATGATGATCTACAGTTAGTTTCATTTGTTGCGTAAACTCTTCAATGATTGCGAAAAGAGAAGTTTAACAAAGTTTTTCTCCAATATTAAGGGGTTGGACCGGTTTTCGTCCGGGGCGTAGTTGTCATGACGCGTTGAGAGTGCTGGGGAAAATAGTCAATAGAAAAGATATTCGATATGTGTTGGACACAGATATCAAGGGGTTTTTCGATAATGTGGACCATGGATGGATGATGAAATTCATAGACCATCGCATTCAGGATCCAAATTTGCAGAGGCTGTTATCGAGATTACTCAGGGCAGGAATTATGGAGGCAGGAGTAAAAAGGGATACACCACAGGGCACCCCGCAGGGCGGGGTGTGCTCACCGATTCTTGCGAACGTATACTTGCATTATGTAGTTGACCTCTGGTTTAATCGTGTAGTAAGAAAACATATAAGGGGCAAGGCTTATATGGTAAGGTATGCAGATGACATAATATTTTGCTTTCAGTTCGAAGATGATGTTAAACGGTTTTGCAAAATTCTAAAGAAAAGATTGGCTAAATTCAGCTTGGAGGTATCACCAGAGAAAACCAAGATAATTAAACTACCTGAGGACTCGGATGATGACAGTGGTGATAATACTTTTGACTTTCTGGGATTTACTCATTATATGGGTTTATGTCAAGATGGAGTTAGAAGAGTAAAGAGAAAGACCAGTAAGAAAAGGTATAATCGAGGTATCAAGAGATGTAAAGCATGGTTAAAAGCCAATAGAACTATGCCTACTAAGGAGTTAATGATGAAGTTGAATAGAAAACTTGTGGGCACATACAATTACTATGCTGTATCTGATAATCAAAAGAGTATCGGGAATTTCTACTATGAGGTTCGACGATTAGTATTTAAGTGGCTGAATCGCCGTAGTCAGAAAAAGAGTTTTAACTGGGATAAGTTCGAAATCTTTCTGAAGAAATATAATATTGTAAGACCGAAAGTAAAGGTGAATCTCTATGAAGTGGGTGTAGGTGCTAGCTATATTACGTGAAG
This sequence comes from uncultured Atribacterota bacterium, assembly GCA_964458635.1. Lineage (GTDB taxonomy): Bacteria > Atribacterota > Phoenicimicrobiia > Phoenicimicrobiales > Stramentimicrobiaceae > CAYWJZ01. The sequence continues at coordinate 535 of CAYWJZ010000154.1, read as the reverse complement.
AACCAAGTGAAGAGCCGTATGCCTTAATAGGGCACGTACGGTTTTGTGAGGAGTTGGTGCCGAAAGGCACCGCTTACTCGACCCACCCGGATATTGTCGAAAGGAATCGAAGGAATCCATCTCTTGGTCTATAAAATATAGTAATAAAAGAAAAAAATATTAAAAACAACTTTAAAACAAAACAGATGTATGATATAATACAATTAACAAATTTTAATGGTTGTGGTATAATAAATATAAGAAGATGGAGGTTTGAAGTAGTTCCTCTTCTGGCTGAATTGAACAGAAAAGAAACGGGAATGGATTATATTGAAACTGTAGTCAGGTATATATTAAATGTGGGGGAAGAAATATCTTTAAAAGAGTTAAGTACAAAGGTTAAGAAAATTTCTGCCGAAGGGAGTGAAATGATTATGACTATTGCAGAAAAAATTAGAGAGGATGGCATAAAGAAAGGCAGAAAAGAAGGCAGGAAAGAAGGCAGAGAAGAAGGCAGAAAAATAGAATTAATTGAAACGGTTATTTATCTTCTGGA
>CAYWJZ010000153.1:0-1670 GCA_964458635.1 uncultured Atribacterota bacterium | reverse complement strand
AACACAGATGTACAAAAATAAATAATTATTTCACGCTTCGCTGTACCCAGATTGCCCTCCTCCGGTCCGGCAACTACGGATTTCCACGGAACGTTTAGTGATCTATTTAAGTTCATAATTATCACAAAAAATAAGCAATTAATTTTTATATAAATTTTAGGAGAAAAAATGACAGATATATTCAAGTTTAAGCAACTCGGACTTTCTGAAAAAGTCCTGGATGCGATTTTAAAAAAAGGCTTTGAAGAGCCGACACCCATTCAGTCTTTAACAATTCCCGTTATGTTAAGAGATAATAGCAATATTATAGCACAGGCACAGACAGGTACCGGAAAAACAGCAGCCTTCGGACTACCTTTAATAGAAATGATAAATCCTGCTGATAGAAGTGTACAGGCACTTATTATTACCCCTACCAGAGAACTGGCTATTCAAGTTTCTGAGGAGATTAATTCCTTAAAGGGCAATTCCGGGATTCAGATTATTCCCGTGTATGGTGGACAATCAATTGATCAACAGCTGAGACGTTTAAAAAAGGGAGTTCAAATTGTGGTAGGTACCCCCGGAAGGATTATAGACCATATCCATAGAAAGACCCTTAATCTCAGGGATATTGAACATCTTATCCTCGATGAAGCAGACGAGATGCTTAATATGGGATTTATTGAAGACATGGAAGAAATAATGAAAAACACCAACTCCGAGAAAAGGACTCTTCTTTTTTCGGCTACTATTCCTGCCAGGATAAAAGCACTGGCTGGTAAATATATGGCCGGTTATGAATTCATTACGGTTGAAAAACAACAACCTACAGTCAGTCTTACCGAACAGATCTACTATGAAGTGCAAGCATCAGACAAGTTTGAAGCATTATGCAGAATTGTTGATATTGAAGAGGATTTTTACGGGCTGGTTTTTTGCAGAACTAAAAATGATGTTGATACCGTTGCTAGCCATCTTGTGGAAAGAGGCTATGATGCAGGTTTTATTCATGGTGATATATCACAAGCCCAGAGAGAAAAGACTTTATCAAAATTCAAAAAGAAGATGATTAATATATTGGTCGCGACAGATGTAGCTGCACGCGGTCTGGATGTTTACAATATGACCCATGTAATTAATTATGCTCTACCGCATGACCCTGAAGGTTACGTACATCGGATTGGGCGAACCGGAAGGGCAGGTAAAGAGGGCACTGCTATTACCTTTATAACTCCCAGTGAATTCCAGAGATTGATGTTTATTCAACGTAAAGCAAAGACGGATATCAAGAAATTAAAAGTACCTAAAGTTAGAGATATCATTAAAGCAAAAGAAAAAAAGATTAATGAAGAAATTGCTGCCATGAGCAGTGCAGAAATAGATAGCTCTTATTATAATTGGGCTAAAAAACTTCTTGAAAATAACAATATCACTGAAGTGCTTGCCAGGATACTCAATTATAGTTTTGATGATAAGCTTAATCCTTCTCTCTATAATGAAATCAAGGATTTATCAGGCAAGAATAGAGGGATTGAAATGGAAGGCAAGACCAGGCTTTTTGTGGCATTAGGCAAAAAAGATAAGTTAACTCCCGGTAAGTTGGTAAAGTTTATTTTTGAAAATACGGGGGTTAGAAAGGCTGCTATCGATCAGGTGGAAGTATACAATGACTTTTCCTTTGTAAATGT
>CAYWJZ010000152.1:0-1683 GCA_964458635.1 uncultured Atribacterota bacterium | reverse complement strand
TGGTAATGGCTAAATAAAATTCTGGATTTCTTCTAAGGTTCCAGCTAGAGAAGGAGTCCCTTTAAACCATTCTTTTCCGGTGATTTCATTGGTAAAAGCACAATATACCATGGATATTAATTGTTTTAACCTGGCAGGTAAGGGTTCCGGATCTTCTTTAATGAATTGCTTCCAATTGGTATGGTCTTTTTCTTTTGCTTTCACAATTTCCTGATACCAATCACTCTTTCGGTAATAAAGCCGCGCAATTTCCTTGCTGACCGGCATTCCCTGATAAGTAAACCGGCATTCATCCAGTGTTCCCAGTACGTCCACCAAAACAATATTTTGATTCTGGTCAAGGGCAAATTCGAATTTTCCATCCTCGTTTTTTAGGCCTACTTTTTGTGCTTCTTTGCTAATAATCTGATTAATTCTCAGTGTAATTGCATTCATTTCGGCAATTTTCTGGTCAGATAATTGAGATATTTTCTGGGCCTCTTGCCAGGATAGATAGCGATCACTGGCTTCAAGTTTAGTAGATACATCAAGGTAAGGGCGATTCAAATCAATTCCTTCCTTGGGCATCTCAGCTAAACCTAAATCTTCCGGCTTTAATTCACCTTTTTTTAATCGTTTAAATATACTGGACCCTTGGGGTAAAGAATTGCGATATATAATTTCCAGGGGTATTAAAAAATTCTCTTTTTCCTGTTGATAAATCTGATAATCATAGATACCATCATCTGTTAACCTGGGTTTCAACACTCGATAAAGTTTGTTCTCCATTGTATTTACAGGTATGTTAACTTGTGAGAGATATTTTGCCTGTTCTTCTTCAACCAATCCCAAATAATGGGTTGGTATGCCAATTTTTTCCAGTTTTTCAAAAAAATAAGCACCAGCAATACAGAGAGCTTCGCCTTTCTGGGGAATATGGTCCGGCATTTCTCCCCAATCAAATACAGAATAACGATCAGAAAAAATAAACCTTCCACGTCCTGGATGTTCTCTGCTTGGAGTTTCCAAAACGGTTAAATCTTTTACACTGCCCATTTAAAGACTCCTTTTAATATTATAAATTAGAAAATATCTATTCAATCCCTTTATTTAAATCTAATTCTTTTATTTTTTGTTCCATTTTCTGTATATAGGAAGACAATTCTATTCTTATTTCATTATTTTCCAATGCTAAAATCCTTGCTGCCAACAAAGCGGCATTAGCACCATTATTAATACCCACTGTAGCAACTGGCACTCCTCTGGGCATCTGCACTATAGAAAGTAGGGAATCCAGTCCTTCCAATGTTTGCGTTTTAACAGGAACACCAATAACCGGTAAAATGGTTTTTGCGGCAATAACACCTGGCAAATGAGCGGCACCCCCTGCACCGGCAATAACTATCTTAAACCCTCTCTTGGGGAATTGATCAATATATTGAAAAAGGAAATCAGGTGTCCGATGTGCGGAAATAGCCCTTAATTCATAACTAATTCCCAATTCCTGAAGAATTACAGTTGCCTTTTCCATAATATCCTGATCAGATGTACTTCCCATAATAATGCTTATATCCAAAATAAGAACCTCCCTTAAATAATATTTTTATAAAAAACATATAAAAAATAAAAAACCCAGTCCAAGAGGTATTCCAAATAAGAGTGGAACCTCTCCGCCTGGGATTTTAGCCCTACGGTGTAGTATAA
>CAYWJZ010000151.1:0-1768 GCA_964458635.1 uncultured Atribacterota bacterium | reverse complement strand
GAGAATAAAACTTAAAAAACTTTATCCGACAATTTCATCTTGACATGACACTAGTGTCATGTCTGTCTGTCGAATGACAGGCAGGTTTGCGTAACTTTGCGACACTTTTTTTCGCAAACAGGTAATATATCATAATTGTGCAAAATTTGCTTTCTACAAATACCATAATAAATATTTGCTTTTTATAAAAACTATTTTGTATTTTTGCTTTCTACAAATAACAGTGTTATGGAAAACCTTATTCAAAAATCTAAGCAGAAATCAAAACCGGTTGCGGACAAAAAAAAGCGGTATTTGTTTGAGCTAATAGACTGGAAACAACGGCTGATTATTATTCTTGGATACAGGGGAACAGGAAAAACTACGCTTATATTGCAATATCTTTCATCTGCTAAACAAACCGGAGTATATCTCAGTCTTGATGATTTCTTTTTTGAAACGCATAGATTAGTAGAAACAGTACAACAACTCTATGTACTTGGATATCGGCTTTTCCTCCTTGATGAAGTTCATCGTTATATGTGGTGGTCTAAAGATTTAAAACAACTTTATGACGACCATGAAGATATACAATTAATTGCCACAGGTTCATCAATTCTGGACATCTCGAAGGGTAATACCGATTTGTCCCGGAGAGCTGTTCTGTATAACTTGCCTGGTTTATCGTTCAGGGAGTATCTCTATTTTTACAAAAACATCAATATTCCTGTATTATCCTTACATGATATTATAAACAAACACCATATAATTTCGGCCGATTTGCTTGATTTATTTAACTATGAAAAAGATTTCAGGCATTATTTAGAATATGGATATTATCCTTTTTTTCTGGAAGGTACAAAAACCTATTTTCAAAAACTTCAGGAAACCATCAATCTTGTTATAGATACTGATATTGCTCCCTTTGAGGAATTGCAATACTCCACAACGAGAACGATGAAAAAACTACTGTATGTTATTAGCCAATCTGTACCCTTTACTCCAAATATCAATAAGTTATCCCAAAAATTAGAAACTCCCCGTAATACAGTTTTAAGACTTCTGGATTATATGGGTAGCGCTCAAATATTACTGTTATTAAAATCATCAGCAAAGGGCAATAGTTACCTGCAAAAACCGGAAAAGATATATTTACAAAACACCAACTTTATGTATCTTTTTTCTCATCAACATACAAATATTGGAAATTTAAGAGAAACCTTTTTTTTTAATCAGCTCAGTGTTGTTCATAATCTCAGTGCTGCCAAATTTGGCGACTTCATGGTAGATGATACTTATGTATTTGAAATTGGAGGAGCAGCCAAAACAAATGAACAAATCAAAGGAATTCCTAATGCCTATTTGGCGCTGGATATTGAAAACGGTAACGAAAACAGAATCCCATTGTGGATGTTTGGAATGTTGCATTGAGGATACTCGAAGTTCAGTGTCTTGTGTTACCGTCATCCGTCGGTACAGGTTTGGAATTTTTGTTAGCTAACCCTTCGACTCCGATAGCTATCGGAACTCAGGACATCGCCATTCGAACATTATAGACAGACACAATTTTTAACCGTTATTAAGGGGACTTCTATTAATTCTTTTCTTTCAAGAAACAAATTTTGGCTGCACTCGGCATAGCTCAAGCAAGCTTGGCTCTGCCCTCGTTTTCATAATTTTGGCTGCATTCGGCAGAGTTCAAGCAAGCTTGACTCTGCCCTCATTTGCACAAAATTTGCACAAAATTTGTTCCCGTAGGGTTTTCAGCGTTTCTCATATACTGCTTCAA
>CAYWJZ010000150.1:0-1774 GCA_964458635.1 uncultured Atribacterota bacterium | reverse complement strand
TTTTTAATCCTCATAATCTTCATATCCCAAAGGTTTGTCTTCTACCATATCAAAAATCATTGATTGTATTTCATAATCAAACCATTTCTCAAATACCTTCCAGGATCTATCCTTGGGCCACATTTCAGGATCGGTATACCATCCGCTTAATTCATGTTCAAATATTTCTGCAAAATGTTTTTTGAGAAATTTTTGGTATTCATCAAGCTGATCATATACCGGGATAAGATAGACATACTTTGAGTCAAACCCTTCTATTTCTAAATCTTCCGGCTTTAATTCCTGACCAGGCGGATCGTATTCTTTGCTGGTATAAATCAACCAGTCAATAAAAGGCTTTTTAACCTTTACAATTAGTGCGGAACGATTGATATCCGGATAATAAAACTCATCCATTTTAATCATGCCTCCTTATAATTGTAGTATTGCCTTTTAAAGGAGATCAAATCCCTTTAGTATCACTATCCTACACTAAAGTTTAATTCTTTTAAAGACTTACTCAACCATATTAGAAAAAATTCAGACTTATAGTAAAAAAATACTTATTGCTCAAATTTTTGAAAAATTGATTTTCTATTTTCTATAATATTTAAACATTGGTCTAAAAACTAAAAACCAAAAACTCTTAATCTCTGTTACCTGAGCTTATCACAGATAAAATATCCTATAATACAGTAAGCCAATCCATTCGTGTAATGCTCGTAAGTTATGGTCCCAGGAAAAGCGATTGGGAAGAATGTCTAATATTCCCGGTCTGCTATTTTCAAATAAATAATTGACCGGTGCAGGAATAATGGTAATATCACTATTTTCAAATACCTGAGCGGAACGCCGCATATGAACAGCACTGGTTACCAGAATAATTTCATGATACCCCTGTTGTTTGATCTGTTCTATAGTAAAATGAGCATTTTCGAAAGTAGTGCGAGATTGAGTTTCGTTATAAATATCTTCCCTGGAAATCCCCAATTCTACCAGTACCTCTCCCATAACATCTGCTGCCGGAATATTTCCGCTAAAACCGGGAACAGTTCCTCCACTCACCCAGACAGGGCATTCCAGGTTTTTATAAATACGGTAGGCGCCATAGAGTCGTGCCAGGGTAACTTCTCCGACTTCAGTACTCACTTTTCCCTCAGCCAAACTGTCTTCTACAATTCCTCCTCCTAGAACAACTATAATCGGATTAGTTAAGTTGAGATTATCCATCTGTGTTTCTTGCAGATAAGTATAGTCATCTTCCAATGGTTTTAAAAGAATATATTCACCGAACCAGGAGCTGAATAAGTAAAGAAGGAATATCAACAACACGCTCAAAAAGATGGCAATTTTTTTTCTATCCAAAAGAAAGAGAGAGAAAATCAATAAAACAGCAATGATGATTCCTCCTGGCGGAAATATCCATTGCATAATGATCTTTCGCAATAAAAGCGGATTTAATATGGCTGACATTGATATTTTTCTCTTATATTGTCATTCTTACATTGAATGAGGCGCTTTTTGTCTTCTTTTAGTATCTCTAAGTTTTCTTTAATGCCTTGGGATAGCCAATTATGACCCGGATTAGAAGAGATAGAGTAAAACATCCATTTTCCGATTCTGCGGCTGCAGATTAAACCTGCATCTCTTAAAACTTTCAGACTGTGGGAAATTCTGGATTGTTCCATATCCAGAGCACAGGTAAGCTCACAGACACAAAGCTCACCTGCTGTTAATATCATATAGATACGTAACCGTGTTAGATCAGATAAGGCATCGAATATTTTTAGGTATT
>CAYWJZ010000149.1:0-1775 GCA_964458635.1 uncultured Atribacterota bacterium | reverse complement strand
TAGCTCCTATACCGTCTCTTATACAAAGAATGGGAAGATGCAATAGAGCTGCAAAGCCTGGAGATGATAAAATTGGTCAGGTAAAAATATATGAACCTGAAAATATTCTTCCCTACAAAAAAGAAGAAATAGAGATGGCTCAGGATTTTGTCAGTCAAATTACAAAACCTAAAGAAGCTATTTCACAAAAATACCTTTCTGACATCATGGAAAGATGGAGCATAGATAAGACCCTATCCAGAGATGCATTTTCCGCTTTCACAAGTGCTACTATATCGGCTTTTGGAGAGCAATTTCGTGAAACATCGTCAAAATCTAATCAGGATTGTATTTTGGACTCTGATGCTGAAGTTTATATTGAGAAACACAAAAATAAAGATCCATTAGCTCGTGGGTATATAGTGCCAGTTCCTAAAACAGATAGGACTATAGAGAAAAACTATCGATTGCCGAGATACCTTAAAATAGCTCGGGCTGAAAATTATAATAAAAAATATGGATATATAAAACCAGGGAGTGAAAATGGATAAAATTACCCTTGAATACAATGTATTCGATCTTCCAACAGCACAGCATAGAGCTGGCTTGGCGGGTTTTCTATTTCTACATAAATACCTTAAAGGTATAGATGCAGAGCCGTTGCCAGAGATAACTATTAGTAAAAAAGAATATGATGTTTCAATAGAAATTACTGAAGAAAATCTGCAAACAATGTTTAAAGAGCTATATCATGCTAACTGCAAAGATACTAAAGGGGAAGCTTCAGGTTTCGCCCTGGAACAATATGGTTTGCCTGATAATTGGCTAAAAAATTGGAAAACAGCAGTAAATGTGGCAATAATTGGAACCTATAAAGGAGAGTACAAACTATTTTGTAAAAAAGATAAACAAAAAGAAGCTACCGATATGTATCGATATCTTTCAGGTGCAAGTAAGGAAAAAAAAAGGTTTAATTTAAAAAAACAAATCTACATCGGAAGTATGACGAACAATGAGGAAAATGTACCATTTACCAACAAGCTTAAAGACAAATTGCTACTTTACTTTTGGCAGCAGGTAATGCAGGTTTACCAAATACAAGACCCAGAAATAGCCAAAAAACCAGATCGGAAGAAGAATTTTGAATGTGTTATCGTAATTCCAGACGTTTTTCAACCAAAGCGTTTTGTAGAAAAATACATCTCTTTCTTGTATAGCTTAAAGAAAAAAAATAGATATCAAGATACTGTTCTTTCTTTACCGAGCGAAGGTGGTTTGGAATTTTTACATAGCTTTTTTAATATACTTCAAATCAACGAAAAAAGAACCTTTGGCAGTACCATCAGAGGCTCTGAAATATATCATCTTAAGAAAGAAGGAAAGAATACGAAAATTTTACAGCATAATAGGATATTCTATAATGATTGGTTTTATATTGCTTCAAAATATGATCAATTACGTATGAAGGAAAGTTTGATTTTAAGAAAATTAATAATTGAAAACCTATTGCTAAAAAGAAACTGGTTTACTAACTTCGAGAAATTAATGTCATTAAAAGATATAAAATACTTCTTTTTTATTCCTGCTGGTGAACGCAAAAATGAAAATAAGTCTGCAAAAAATGAAGCCCAAAAATTTCAACGATCATTAAATAGTCTATTTAATAAAAACAAAACAAAAGGAGAAGGGATGAAAGAGTACCAGGAAAGATTGCCTGATTTAGTTCTAAGAATGGTTAGAAAATATGTACTGCCCCCCAAAAGTCAAGCACAATTTAGTTGACTCATATTGTTGAC
>CAYWJZ010000148.1:0-1798 GCA_964458635.1 uncultured Atribacterota bacterium | reverse complement strand
TCTTCGACCTGATCAGGGATAAAGCCTTTAAACTGAGCACGGTAAAGTCTGGCATAAAGCTGGTTTTGGGCAATTAACTGGTCATGTGTTCCCTTTTCTACAATACCTTTATTGGTAAGAACAATAATCTGGTCGGCATTTCTAATAGTTGAAAGACGATGGGCAATGACCAGTACTGTACGTCCGCTGGTTAGTCTCTCTAGGGCTTTTTGAATAATAGTTTCTGACTCTGTATCCAATGAAGATGTAGCTTCATCCAGAATAAGGATAGGAGGATTTTTTAAAAATGCTCTTGCTAAAGATATTCTCTGTTTCTGACCTCCGGATAATTTAAGGCCTTTTTCTCCTATATAGGTATCATAGCCATCAGGTAAGCTTTCTATAAAATCATGGATATTAGCATCTCTAGCGGCCTGTATGATTTCTTCCTGATTGGCATCCGGTTTACCGTAAAGAATATTTTCTCCTATGGTACCGGTAAATAGAAATACATCCTGTTGTACCAATCCAATATTTCTCCTCAGTGAATTTAATTTGATATCCTTTATATTAATTCCGTCAATCAAAATTTCACCCTTATCAACCTCGTAGAACCGGGGAATCAAATGACATAAAGTTGTTTTCCCTGCTCCGGAAGGACCGACTAAAGCCAATGTCTCCCCGGGCTTAACTACCAGATTAATGTTGGATAAAACAAGTTCTTCTTCTTTATAACTAAAAGAGACCCTGTTAAATTCAATCTTACCAAGAACATCTTTTAATTCTGTAGCGTTTTCCTTATCGATAATAGAAGGTTTGATTTTCATAAGCTCCATAAATCTTTCAAACCCGCTAATACCCTCTTGTAACTGTTCTGTAAAATTAGTTAATCTACGAATTGGCTGCAGGAAAAAATTAATATATAAAATATAGGCTACCAGATCTCCGATACTGATTATATTTTTAAAGACAAAAAAGCCCCCTATCCCTAGGGCGACAATATTTAAAAAATTGGATAAAAATAAAATAACGGAGAAAAATTCTGCCATCACCTTGTAAGCCAATTCTCTGGATTTGTTGAACTCCTGGTTACCCAGATCAAATTTTTCCATTTCAAAATCTTCATTGGTAAAAGATTTGGCTACTCGTATACCGGAAATACTATTTTCCAGTTGGGCATTAACATTGGCAATTTTTTTCCTGACTAACCTGAAGACCTCAGACATTTTTTTCCTTTTCATTACTGCATACCATATCAGGATTGCCAGAAAACTGTAGAGAATTAAAGTAAGGCGCCATTCAATCTTAAAAAGTATGACAAATGAACCGATAATCATAATCAGGGATAGAAAAACATCTTCTGGACCATGATGGGCAAGTCCGGCGATACGACTGATATCATTTACCACCCGGGACATGATATGCCCGGTCTTAACATTATCAAAATAATCAACCGAAAGTGTCTGTAAATGTTTGAAAAGATCTGTCCGCATATCCCTTTCCATACGGGCACCCATGGCATGACCCCAATAATTAACAATATATTGTCCTATAGCTCGAACAATTGACAGGAAAATTAGAACAGCAATAAATAGGTAAAAAATTCTTATTTGATTATTAGGGATAATATTATTTATAAAGTATCTGGTAATAGCAGGAAATGCCAGATCAACAGCAGCAATAATAGAGGAGCACACTATATCTAAAAGAAGCAAGTGTTTGTAAGGCTTATAATAAGAAATAAATTTTTTAAACATTTTGCTTCCTTTTCAATCAAACTAATTATTTTACAACAGTGTGTGATTGTATCGCATACCCT
>CAYWJZ010000147.1:0-1807 GCA_964458635.1 uncultured Atribacterota bacterium | reverse complement strand
GAATTGATGATTTACCGGAGGCAAAATATTCATATCCACCACTTACAACGATTTCTCTTCCGATTCATCGTCTGGGCACTAATATCGGCAAATATCTACTTGAGAATCTAAAAGAAAAGAAAAATTCTGAATTTGAAAAAATTGATTTGAAACTAATTAAAAGAAATTCAGTAAAAAATATAAATTAGATTAGAGTTGATATTTTAGTTTTCACATACTGATTATGTGGAGATTGAAATTAGTTTTTTCAAAAAATATTTAAATATTGTTTGAAAATTAACAGGTCATAATAATTTTTTAATTAACGGAAAACATTTTCCTAAGATGAATTTACAGATAATCTATAAGGATATAAGACTGTATCTAATTTAATACTTTAGGACAGATTATATTGTCAGCTTTTTCAGTATTTGGATTCACCAGAATCCAATTTGTTGGTCAAAAATTTTGCTTTTCAATTATGACCGGTACTTTTTTAGTACCTGCCCAGATTTTGCGAGTCCTTAAGTAAATAATGTTTAATCAGTGGGGGATGGGTTGACTCATTTTTACCGGTTATTTTACCGCAGATGCTGCCTGCTGCTTTCTTTACATTTTTAATGGTGCAATTTATTCGTGGAATTTTACATGAATTAGATGAAGCGGTTGAAATTGACGGCTGCAGTAAGTTTGGTATTTTTTTCAGAGATATTTGATTGAGGGTGTTTCATTCTCAGGTCTTAAGGGTTAATAAAATCGATAGAAATTTAAATTGAAAATTTGTTATGCATAAAAATTAAATACAGGGAGGTAGATTAAATGTCGGAAGTAGGAATTGCAGTTGTTGGTGTTCGTAATTTTGCCGGAAGCTATCTGCGCAATATTGAAGAACTGGAAGCAGAAGGGAAAATGAAGCTGACTGCTGTTGTAGTAAATGATCAGGTAAATAATGCTGATAAAGTTAGAGAACTAAGACATAAAGGAATTGCAGTTTACAGTTCTTATGAAAATTTATTAAAAGAAGCAAAAGCCTGTGTTGATATTATTGGTTTGCCTGTTTCAATTCCCACTCATGCAGAGATGGCAATTAAGGGTATGAAAGCAGGTTATAATATTCTTTTAGAAAAACCACCTGCACCTACAGTCCAGGAGATTGATGCGATAATCAAAACAGAAAAAGAAACAGGAAGATTTTGTTCAATCGGATTTCAGTTTATACACTCTCACACAATCAGAAAGATTAAACAGTTTATTTTAGAGGGTAAACTTGGTGAAATAAAGGAAATAGCTGCCAAAGGGTTCTGGCCGCGCTTTAAATCATATTATGCCCGCAATGACTGGGCCGGGAAAAGTGTGGTAATGGGGCAGCTGGTTTTAGATGGTCCAATGCACAATGCCTTTGCCCACTATTTAAATAATATGATTTATATTGCAGGTTCTGAGATGAATACTTCGGCTCCATTAAAAAAAATTAGAGCGGAATTATATAAAGCCCATTCTTATATAGAAGCTGATGATACATCCTGTATGGAATTAGAAACAGTTAATGGAGTAAATATATATTTTTACGTTACTCATGCTCCAGAAGAGTTAAGACATCCGTATATGGAAATAGTCGGAGAAAAGGGAAAAATAAAATGGTATATGGAAACTGAAGAGACAGTTATTGAATTGAAAAATGGTAAGGTGATTAAATTTGATAATAACAATATTGATCCATATAAAGAAGAGTTTAGAGTAGTAGTCAGAAAACAACTCGGAGAAATTGAAAGCTTATACTGTACTCCTGAAAATACCAGGAACTTTGTAGTAGCAATTAATGGGGCTT
>CAYWJZ010000146.1:0-1822 GCA_964458635.1 uncultured Atribacterota bacterium | reverse complement strand
TAGTGTAAAATTTACTTTCATAAAAATCTATAGTACAATTTATAAAAAGGAGGTTTTAAAATGCTAAATAAAAATATTTTTCTCATTGTATCTCTTATTGTAACTGGCCTTTTGCTTTCAATTAATTTTTCAGCATATACATTTAGTAATATTACTGCTGAAGAAGCATACGAGATGGTTTGTAATGGAGAAGCTGTTTTAATTGATATCCGGACAATTGAAGAAGCAGTCTTTGTGGGGGTCCCAGCCTGTGAAGATTCCGGTAAACAAATAGCCTATTTAATACCTTATAATATATGGGATGGCTCGATTCCGGTTATTGAACCTAAGGATCTACCACTAAATCCGGATTTCCAAAAGCTTATTGAGCAAACATTCCCCGATAAGGAACAGACCCTTATCACCATGTGCAGGGAAGGAAATCGCTGTGATGCAGCAGTATTTGAAATCAGGGATTTGGGGTATAAAAATGTCTATCAAATTGACAGTTCAAGTGGAGGTTGTGGAGGATTCAGTGGTTCAATCTATTACGGTGAATATTCCGGATATGAAGCGGAACCTTGTGATATTACAGAAAGAGTTTCCTGGAGAGAGATGGATTTACCTACAACGTTAGAATTAGATCCTGAAATGATTCCACAACTCAATGATTAGATAAGATATTTCTTATTGACCCAACATTTACAGACCAGGATTGATTTTATGTCCAAAGAAATCTCCATAATCTCAAATTAAGCCTGCCAGAGAATGTCCTTTAGCAGGCTTTTTAGATGTGCGAGGAAAAGTAAAAAACTTATCTTTGAAGATATGACTAATATTGATTTTTATATTTTAGACAATTTAGCAATCACAATTTTCATAGGGAATAATCGTGCCAATAATAAGACCTTTGTTTTAATGATTTGATATCCTGCCTCTCTTAAGAAATCTTCTACATAGATGGGTCTACAGCTGGCATATTTGGGAAATTTTTTATGTAACCACTCATATAATCTCAACACTTTTGAATTTTCAAAACCATTTTTGGGTATGCTGACTACAACAATGCGACCTTTCGGCTTTAATATACGCTTAACTTCTTGAAGGACTTGGGGTATCTCAGGCGTATCAAATAAATCCAGCACAGAGGCCATATATACAGCATCAAATAGATTATCCAAATAGGGCATATCCCTGGCATCACCTGCAGTCAATTCTGCTCTTTTAGTAAGTTCTTTTCTAGCCAATCTTTTTCTTGCCCATTGCACCATTCGGGGAGTAATATCAATACCGTATACCTTGCCAGTTTCTCCTACAGCTTCAGCTATTTTGACCAGTGCACACCCGGTTCCAAATCCTACCTCTAAAACTGTCTCACCTTTTTGTACTGCTAAATATTCTATGGATTTTTCTCTAAGTCCTTTTTCAAACTTTTCCTCTAAAATAGCATAAAACTTGCTGAATCTGGTATAGGTTTTTTTGATCTCTCCTTTTACTCTTAACACTTCTTTTTTCCGGGACATTTGATTTCCTCTATTTACTGGTACCTGACAGCTTTATCTTAATCCATTAACAAAATCCGCAATTAACAGAGAATTAAGGATATCCAATATCTCAAACTATAGCAGAAGAATGTTTCCTGAGGAATTTGTACTTTTAATTCGTACTAATTTAGGCATAATGGTGACCTCTATACTCTTAGCTAATTAATAAAAACATCCTATAATATCAGAGAAAAACTGTCAAACAGAGAACAACCGTCCCCTATATTTTATAGACTTGACGCCCCCCCCCTCTCTTGCTCCCTGCTTCGGTTTTTATAAGTGAGTTGACATGAAAAAAA
>CAYWJZ010000145.1:0-1945 GCA_964458635.1 uncultured Atribacterota bacterium | reverse complement strand
TATTGGACTCTACTAGTATTCAGTGGTTTAAAATCTTGCTTCAAAGGGAATGGTTCAATAGGCTCCTGCAGGAAAAACTGACCTTTTGAAATTGATTCTTTTAATGTATTGGCTATCAGTCTTGCTTTGGCATAACTTGATACGGAAGAAGTAGAAACCTGCTTTCCGTTAATTTCTATCTGCCCACTCCTTAATTGACCAAAATTAACAACACCGAGCGAAGGCTTGGCAAGATGAGGATAGCTATAATCGGTTATCTCTGTGTATATTTCTTCATCTTTAATGCTGACTGCCCTTAACATCTCCTCATCAAGTATAGGTATGGGAATACCAATCCCCATGTAAAGTGTCACACCATAACCTGAAAAATAGGCGGCTTGCAGAAAATCTGGTTTCATTTCCTTTAAGTCTCCGATCAAAGAGAGCACAGCGCCTTTTCGCCCAATTGTTTTCTCTTTATCAACAATTGGCTGGGGATTGAACTGGGTTCCTTCCCAGATAACATACCCTTCCGCACCGCCAATAAAAATTTTTGTTCCGATACCGATAGTTCTTAGATCAGGATCATTAAGCAAAGGGCTTAATTGACCGCTGGTAGAATAACTGGCATTGCCCAATTCCGGAAGCAATATACCCATATAAGTATATATCTTTTGAGATGACTGGTTGACTGCAACATTATAGTTCTGGCAAGCATTCCTGGGATTGACCATAAAAGCCTGATTTACTGTTTCCCTGGAGATGGTTGCTTCAACTTCCCGAGCAGGATAGCAATCCGTGCCACCAGAAACTGCTTTTAAACGAATGTTTTTACCATTGACAAAATCTTCAATCACATTTGCCCCGCCGTAATCATTTCTTTCTGATTCCGCCAATTGGGTAGCACCTAAATAAATATCAACTGCCGCTAATCCGGCATAGGCCATTACATCATTCAGCCATACCTTTTGCATTCGAATGGGAGGGTCGCTGTGCCCTACATTAAAAAAAGCTCCCGATGAGCACATAGGACCAAAAGTACCGGTAGTAACCACATCTACCATTTTGGTTGCCCTGGCAACTCCCTGCTCATCTTTTAAAGCAATGACTTCCTCGGCTGTCATAACAACTGCTTCTTTTCTAGCAATTTTCTCATTAATTTCCTGAAATGTTCTTTTAACCTTTCCCATCAAACTGCTCCTCTTCTCTATAGCTAAATTGAGGTTTATTTAAAAATATTTCCATAAATACTAAATCTTATTCCAGAGATTGTCAAACTTTTTCTGGCTTTAATAGACAGTAGCTGTTTAATTAATTGCCGGATTTTAAATATCCTATCATAAAGTACAATACCTGGCAGGATATAAAAACCTATAACTAATCTTTTTATTCTTTCTGCTCATTTTCAAGAGTTAATTTTCCTTCTCGGTAAGCCCGGATATATTCACCGCAAAAATTATCCTCTCCCAAAAGAGTCTTAGCAGCCTTAACAATGGCCATCATTCGTTTATCTGTAGAATCAATTATTGCCGCATCCATACCACATCCCATGCTCAAAACCATAAAAGCTTGATTAATCAGCCTTCTCTCCGGAATGCCAAAAGATATATTACTTAATCCGGTTACTATTCGAACTTCAGGGTATGCTTCTCTGATGCTTCTGATAGTGTCCAAAGTTATCAGTCCATTCTTATCATTAGTTCCGATAGGAACTACCAGGGGATCAATGAATATATCCTTGAGAGGTACTCCTATGTCAGCTAATATTTTTATTAATCTATTGGCAATCTCGACCCGGGTTTTAGAATTATCGGGAATACCTCTTTCATCCATAGTAAGTGCAATTACTGCACATTTATATTTTTTTATTGTAGGTAACAATCTACTTATTTTTTCTTTTTCACCGGTAATGGAATTAATTAAAGCTTTGCCTTTATTCCAATCATGGACTTCTAGTCCTTTTTCA
>CAYWJZ010000144.1:0-1949 GCA_964458635.1 uncultured Atribacterota bacterium | reverse complement strand
GAGAAGATCAGTATTTTTTTAAAATCATAAAAAAACTGGTAAGCAGAAGATGCTGGATTTACAATTAAAGCAAAGATAAGCAAGCCTCCTACCAGTTTAATTGAGAAAGCAACTGTAATGGCAGTGAGGAAAAGTATAAGATAATAGAATGGCTTGGTATGAATACCTGATGCTTCTGCCATTTTACGGTTAAACATGATAGCATGAAATTCTTTAAAAAATAGAACAATAATCAGAATAACACTGAAAGTAAGAACAGAAAGGCGCAGGACATCAATATAAGTAATACCCAAAATACTTCCCCAGAGAATGCTCATGGCAGTGCTGCTCATAGCAGAGTCAGGAATAAAATTGAGAAAAGTCAATCCCAGGGCCATAGTTAAGGAAAACAGTATTCCTAGAATAATTTCCGGTTGTAATTTAGATTTATCAGTCAGTGGTCCCAGAATAAAAGCGACCAAAACAGAAAAGGCCAGGGCAAACCAGAGGGGAGGTAAAGAAATTGCCAATCCCAGGGCAGATCCGGCAAAGGCGGCATGGGACATACAGAATCCCAGGGAAGTTAGCTTCATTCTAACAATAAATGTCCCGATAAGCGAACATACCGCACCGGCAAGGCAGGTACCCAATAAGGTAATAATAATTGTTCTCAAAGGAAGAATAGTTAAAATAGACATTTGATACTCACCTTAAGGCAGCTCCCAAAAAGTCTTCAGTTAATACC
This sequence comes from uncultured Atribacterota bacterium, assembly GCA_964458635.1. Taxonomy (GTDB): domain Bacteria; phylum Atribacterota; class Phoenicimicrobiia; order Phoenicimicrobiales; family Stramentimicrobiaceae; genus CAYWJZ01. The sequence goes on along the minus strand of CAYWJZ010000144.1, from coordinate 1,225 downwards.
TTTTCCGGAATGTCATCTTTAACAATTCTTCCGTCTTCCAGTTGAATGATCCGGTTACAGCGTTCTGGTAAGGAATTGAAATCATGAATTACCATCAGGGTGGTCCAATTATTTTCATTATGGGCATTGGTGATTTGGTGGGAAATTTTATAAGTAGTACGGTAATCCAGATTACTGAATGGCTCATCCAGAAAAAGAATAGTTGGTTTTTTAGCCAGCACCCTGGCTAACATCACCTTTTGTAATTGGCCTCCGGAGAGTTTACCAATAGGGCGGTATTTCAATTCTTCAATTTCCATTACTTTTAGACTATTATCTACCAGGAGAAGATCATTTTTAGAAATATTTTTTAACAACCCTATTTTCCCGTAGCGACCCATAAGGATAATGTCTTTGACCAAAAAAGGAGACAGTACATCAACTGTAAATTCCTGAGGAACATATCCAATCTGTTTTCTTATAAAAATTCCATTTTCTCTAATATCTTTTCCCATAATAGAAATCTGGCCTGCAGTATGGGGTAGCAGCCCGTTTAGGGTTTCCAGCAGAGTAGTTTTTCCTGCCCCGTTGGGTCCGATAATACAGATAAATTCTCCTTTATCGATCGAGAAATTGATATTAAAAAGAGAAGGGATTTTTTCACCTTCATAGACGGTGCTTACATTATTTGTCTCGATTACTTTTGATTGTTTCATTTTTTTACTCGTAATAAAAAAGCTTTGTATCAGGCATATTCAATATCTGCTGACCCAAATCTTCGCAACTTTCTTTTTTAAAATCAATCAATTCCGTTATTTCCGGTTTTAAAGTAATCAGCAATGACTTGCTGCCTGATTTAAAAAATCCACTTATAATATTAGGGTTATTTTTTACTTTAATATTTCCTTTTCCCATAGTGCAACCGGTGGATATTTGCAGTCCGTCAACCAAACAGGAAACGGGTGTACGGTAATTCAGTTCAACTTCAGTGAAAAGATCAAAATATCCATTGACATCTAGCTTATCCAAAGCCATTAAACCCATTTTAATACCCAGGTTAAGGTATGGTCCTGCATGTCCATGTAACTTTACCCCACGCTCAACCATGTTATCTATATCATTACGGTCAATAGTGAATTTAATCATTGAACTAATATCCTTCTGCCGCATTAAGGAGTTGTTCAGTATTATAAGAAAGCATTGCTATTAAACTTTCTGTTTCTGGAATCAGGCCGGGAAAATTGGT
>CAYWJZ010000143.1:0-2066 GCA_964458635.1 uncultured Atribacterota bacterium | reverse complement strand
ATAACCAGGTGCAATTTTTATTCGAAACCTCTGTAGGTAGTGCAATTCCTATACTTGGGGTTATTTCAAATATTTTGACCTCCTGTCCTTTAGATGAAATTACCGGAATACTAAACGGTACTACTAATTATATCCTGGATTTAATGCTTGAAAAGAACATGGAACAGGAACAGGCATTAAAGAAAGCCCAGGAGATGGGCTATGCAGAGGCGGATCCTAGCAAAGATATTTTGGGACTTGATGCCCTTTATAAGATATTTATTCTTTCTACACTAGGGTTTCGAACTCGCTTAAATATTGATCAAATTACCTATTCAGGCATTAAAAGTATTACCCATAAAGACATTCAGCTTGCTAAACAACTTGGTTATCATATTAAGCTTTTAGCGGTATCCCGAAAAAAAGAGGATTATCTGGATATTAGAGTGCATCCTGTGTTGGTAGATGAGAATCATATTCTATCTCATGTTCATGGTGCTGATAATGGAATATTTTTGAATGGCGAATGCTATGGAGAATTATTCTTTTCCGGAGCCGGTGCAGGAGGAATAGCTGGAGGAAGCATGATTGTCAGTGATATTATTCGGATTATCAGACAACCAAAACATTTTGAATATGATTACCTTTTAAAGGATTCCGAGGAATTGAAGATTAAATCATCTAGACAGGAAGCAAATAATTATTTTTTGAGAATTGAATTAGCAAAAGAACAAAGTTGCAGGAATAGAATAGAGAAAATATTAGCACAGAATGATATATTCGTTGAAAAGATTTCGGAAATAAATACCAGAGAAAACATTTTAACCGTTGGAATTTTAACTGCTTGTTCACAAGAAAACAGAATCAAGAAAATTATCAGGGAAACAAAACAAGAAAATGGCTGTATTAGAGTGATGAATTATTTAAGAGTGTATAGTAATGCGAAATAGCCAATTATTTTAGATATTTTAAATCATTTGCATAGTTTTAGAGTGCGAGATTAAAAAACTGGCAAGATTTATGCTTAAATTAAGGAGTGATGGATATGGTTAAAATAAGAGTTCCGGCTACTACGGCAAATCTCGGTTCAGGCTTTGATTGCCTGGGAATGGCTTTATCTCTTTACCTTGACATAGAAATGGAAAAAACAAATCATGGATTTACTTTTCAGGCAGAAGGCGAAGGTGCTGCCATGATTTCTTCTGAGAAAGATAATCTGATCTATAAGGCAGTTCTTCTGGTTATGGATAAGGTAAACATAGATCCAGAGGAAAGCGGGATAAAGATATCAATCAAGAACGAGATACCAGTGGAAAGAGGGCTGGGGAGTAGCGCTTCAGCGATAATTGGGGGAATTTTAGGTGCCAGTCAGCTCTATGATGTTAATCTCAGCAGGGAAGAGGTTTTGCAGATGGCTTTTTCTTTAGAAGGTCATCTTGATAATATCGTTCCGGCCCTGATTGGCGGGTTTACAATTTCTTACAAAGATTATAAAGGGCAGATTAGGTGGGTTAAATTGGATGTCCCCCATGATCTGAAAGCAGTAGTAGGAATTCCACCGTTTACATTAAGCACTGAGGAAATGCGCAAGGTGTTGCCAAAACAGGTCTCACTCCAGGATGCTGTTGATAACCTAAGCAAATCTGCTTTGTTGGTGAATGCACTACAGCAATCAAAATGGGAGCTTATTCCGGAAGCTATGCAGGATCGTCTACATCAGCCTTTTCGCATGCCTTTTATTAAAGGAGCTAAAAATATTTTTTCAGAAGTTCAAAAAAGTGGAATTGCCGGTGTTGCTTTAAGCGGTTCAGGCCCGACTATTATTTCTCTGGTAAAAGAAGGTGTGGAAAAAGAAATTATCAAAATAATGAATAAAACATTTTCTCTAGCAGGAGTAAAAAGCCAGGTAAAAGTACTGGATCCGGATATGGATGGTGCCAGGATCGAAGAAGGAAAAACAGTTCATCCTATTATAGTGCAAAAATATGGGGGGAGTTCTGTTTCTGATATACCGAAACTCAAAAGAGTGGCTCAAAAAATAGTTGAGCAGGCAAGACAGGGAAACAGGATGATTGTAGTTGTTTCTG
>CAYWJZ010000142.1:0-2228 GCA_964458635.1 uncultured Atribacterota bacterium | reverse complement strand
ACCATTGCTCAGCATGGCTCCCCACTCCGGTGTCGGCGGCTGGGCCCCAAGCCCGAGAAAGCTTAAACCTGCTGCATTAATAATTGCCCGACCAATACTTAAAGTTGTTTGAATAATAATTGGAGCCATTGAATTCAAAAAAATATGTTTTAAAATTATCCTGCTGTCATTTGCTCCTAAAGACCTTGCAGCCAGCACATATTCCTTTTTTTTGACTGATAAGACCGAACTGCGGACGATCCTGGCATACTGAGGCACATAAACAATTCCGATTGCAACCATTGCATTATAAATACCCGGACCCAGAATAGACATAATGACCAGGGCCAAAAGGATATAGGGAAAAGATAACATCAAATCCATAACCCGCATTACAGCCATATCTATCCAGCCACCATAATAACCGGCAATCAGACCAACTGTAACTCCCACAATTAAAGAAATAAAAACGGCCACAAAACCAATCTGCAGCGAAATTCTGGACCCATAAATTATCCGACTGAAAACGTCCCGTCCAAACTCATCTGTTCCAAGATAATGTTCTGAGGACGGTGGTCTAAAAGATTTGATAAAATTCTGCTCCATTGGATCATAGGGAGAAATAACAGGAGCTAAAAGAGCAATCAAAGTAAATAAAATAATGATGATAATGCCAAAAATTGCAGTCCTGCTCTTCCTCATTCTTCTAAAAGAAATAGTCCATAAACTCTCACTTTTAATTTTTTTTTCTTCTGTAATACCAGTTAAATTTGCCAAGATTTACACCTCCAGTTTAAGAATAATGAATCCGGGGATCAAGATATGAATAAAGAATATCTACGATTAGATTGATAAACACAAAAAATGAAGCAATAACAATCACTGCTCCCTGAATAACAGGAAAATCTCGTCCTAATATACCATTGATCAATAATCGGCCAACTCCGGCTCTGGCAAAAACAGTCTCTGTTAAAACTGCACCCCCGAGAAAACTTCCAAACTGGAGTCCGATAATTGTTACTACAGGAATCAGAGCATTTTTAAGTACATGTTTTAAAATCACTACCTTCTCCGGTAAACCTTTGGCTCTGGCTGTTCTAATATAATCCTGGTTTAAAACTTCGAGAGTAGTAGATCTGGTCATTCTGGCAATCATCGCCACCGGTATTGTGGCCAGGGTAATTGCCGGCAGAACCAGATGGGAAATAGAACTTCTTAAAGCAGCCCAGTTTTGAGTAAGAATACTGTCAACAATATAAAAGTTGGTAATTACATTCAGGTCTGTCACCCGGGATATCCGACCTGAAATCGGCAGCCAGCCCAGTTGGGAGCCAAAAATCAGCATCAGCATCATCCCCACCCAGAAAACAGGCATTGAAATCCCAAGTAAGGCAGCAACCATGGTCAGATTATCAACCAGAGAATACTGTTTAATAGCAGAAACAATTCCCGCCAAAATACCAACAAAACTTGCTATAATCATACTTAAAACTGTCAGCTCAATTGTTGCCGGAAAAGAGGAACCTATTTCATTAATTACAGGATTTCTGTTTCTGATTGATCTTCCCAGATCACCCTGCAGCAGGTTGGATAAAAACTTAAAATACTGAACAGGCATTGGCTCATCAAAGCCAAGTTCTGACCTTAAACGGGCTGCATCTTCCTCAGTTCCCTTATCCCCAAGCATGATCTGCACCGGATCCCCCGGTATTAAATGAATCATTAAAAAAACTACAATCGAAATTGCAAGTAGTAGTGGAATCAAAATTAATATTCTTCTTAAAATATAATTAAACATTTTTTTCACCTCCCGGATAATTAAAAGGGCAGCATCAGCTAACTACTGCCCCAATAAAATTTGAATTATTATTGTTCCAGCCAGACTTTATGGAAATATTTATTGTTGGTTGGATAGAGCACATAATTTTTCACACTGGTTCTAACAGGAATCTGCATCTTCATGTGATTTAAGAAAACAAATGGTGCCTCTTCAACAATTATTTCCTGTACCCTTTTATAAATTTCTTCTCTTTCTGCTTCATCTGTAATCTGCTGGGCATCTTTTAATAACTGATCTACTTCATCATTTACATAGAAAGCCCTGTTGGTTGAACCTCGATTAGCAGAGTTAAAGAAGACATTTAAGAAGTTATCCGGGTCACCATTATCAGCAATCCAGCCAAAGAAAGCAGCGGTGTGTTTTCCTGCCTTACCCTCTTCAATATAGGTACCCCATTCAAGCTGTTCTA
>CAYWJZ010000141.1:0-2320 GCA_964458635.1 uncultured Atribacterota bacterium | reverse complement strand
TTGACCCAGATTTAATCTATATTGCCCGTTCTAATGACAATAAACCGATTGGCTGTGTATGGGCTTTCCCTGATTACAATCAGGTCTTAATCAAACTAAATGGGCAGTTAAATTCCTTAGGTTTATTAAAATTCTGGTGGTACAAAAGGAAAATTAAGGGAATGCGAATTTTTTCCCAGTTTGTCGTTCCAGAGTATCGTGACAAGGCAGTTAACGGGGCAATATTTTATAAATTACTCCTTCAGGCAAAAAAGAAAAAGTACATTTACGGAGAGGCCTCCACTATTGCTGAAATGAATCTTAAATCAATTGCCACAGTTGAAAAATCAGGCGGTCAACTCTATCGAATTTATCGAATCTATCAAAAAGATTTATAGATTCTTCCTTTTCGTTTCTGGAAGTTAATTAGCAAGATAAGACAGAATTAAAGCATGGGAATTAAAAAAAAACATGTCAAGGTACGGCAAACTGTGTTTTTTCTCCGGAAAATAATGATATAATTGGCTTTAATTCACTATTTAAAATTTTGTTTTTTATAAAAAATTATTTCCTATATTGTAACTTCTATTTATAAAGAATTATAGACCTATCTCAATAATAACATCTTATTCTGCTTATAAGTGTAATTTACCCAACTCTCAGGCTTGCTCATCCCAATATTGGTTAGCTCCGGCTATATACTCCTCATCACTCATTAAGGGCAGGTGAATTTCATCTATCGTATCCTTACCAACCTGACCGTTCTTCACTATTTCCTTACCGGCTTTTCTTAAAGCTTCATAAAAACTTTTTATATTCTCACTAACTAAAGGAGGTAGATTTTCTAATGGCTCATTTAAGGCTTCTCCACAATTTCGGTACACTTCCAAAATAAAGCTCTGCATCTTTCCGATTGCTTTAAGTAAGTCAAAATTATGTTCTCCCGGAAAACCTGAATTTGCAATAAAAAACTGTTGTGGAAATTTTTTAACCCTTCCCTCATGATAAAAGCTTCCATCTTCATTTTTATGAATTTGAGGAGTAGCCAGTGGAAGAAAACGATCAGTAAAATTCTTTAATAAAGCTGTCATATACATGCCATAGACTGGAGTAGCCATTCCTGCATAATCAGAGTCCAGAAAAACTTCTAAAAGGGCTCCCATGTCATCATTAATAACACATTTGCCAGGTGTCTTACCCCAGCAGGTAAAACATCCCCGACAATACTCAATATTTTTTTCAATCAAAAATATCTCTTCAGTTTGAGCACCTGCAGATTGCGCTCCTTCCAACAGCGGCTGCACAATTTTATGGCTATTACTTCTTCTACCTCGAGGACTTCCGTTAAAAACAGTAATTTTCATTGATATTTATCTCCTTTAAGCTGATAATATATAATAATTTTATCATATATTTAATATACTAGTATGCTAACACTAACAATTATTTATTGGAATCATGATACCGGGGACGGCAGACTGATTGTTTATTGATTTTATTGGGGTCTATATGGCATTTTTTCTTTCATTGGCTTTATAAAACTATTCGATATTCCATATTTTTCTCGCAAAGGATTAATAATCTCATTATACAATCTTTCTTTGTAAGATTTATCAGCTCCTCCGGTTCTGTATAATTTTTTTAATTTTTCATATTTATCAGGATAGTTTTGTTTAAAAAAATCCAAGAAAGTTTTCCTGGTAGCCCCTCGCAGGTACAGCACTCCCGCTAGCATATAATGAATATTCGATTTTCTTGCTTCAGAACATAAATGCTCCATATTCGCATAACTGTCAGTTAAGAATGGAATGATCGGCATGGTATGTAATCCAACCGAGGCATTCGTTTTGCGGAATTCCCTTAACATGTTAAACCTATCCTGACTTTTGCTTCCATGGGGCTCAATCTTCTGACGGATTTTTTCATCCATTGTGGTAATTGTTGAGGCAATGTTCACATAGGTTATTTTTGCCAATTCTGATATCAGTTCATAGTCCCGTAGTATTAAATCTGATTTTGTAGAAATTATTGCTGGATTCTTATATTTAATCAAAGTCCTTAAGATTTCCGGCATTATTTTTATTTCCGCCTCTACTTGCTGATAACTGTCGGTTACGCCACCGATATTTATAATTTCTCCCTTCCAATTCGGTGCACTTAATTCTTTATCTAATTGTTCTACAATATTAGTCTTGACAAATACTTTAGAAAAGTCATCTTCCCCTAAATATTCATGAGAATAAATGGCATAACAATACTTACATCCATTTTGACATCCCCGGTAAATATTTAAATCCCAACCGTAAGGGATCTTTCTTTTCAATTTATGTAATGCAGATGA
>CAYWJZ010000140.1:0-2375 GCA_964458635.1 uncultured Atribacterota bacterium | reverse complement strand
AAACCGTCATTCTGATAACGGGGAATCAAGTGCAGATGAAAATGAAAAACAGTCTGTTTGGCTGCTGAACCGTTAGACTGAATGATATTCAGGCCAATCGATTGAAATATTTTTTGATAATCCATAGCCAGTTTTTTCCCGATTTTCATAACATGAGTAAAAAGAACTTCCGGAATATCATAAATATTTTCATAATGCTCCTTTGGTACCACCAGGGTATGGCCTTCATTTACCGGATAGGCATCTAAAAAAGCTACACACCGTTCATCTTCATAGACCAAATAAGCTTCTTTTTCTTTACGGACAATCTGACAAAAAATACATTCTTCTGACATTACAACTCCTTATCATTTTTCTAAAGTAGTCAGGAGGTAATTACCTCTTGCTCCTGAAAATTATTTAATTTAAAACAGTAAATCATTTTTTCTCTGCTCTAATTGCTCCCAATCTATTTCTCTTCTATCTGGAAAAGACTCACAGGTTCCCCTTTTTCGAACTGCATAAGAGGCAACCAGATTGGCAATCTGCACTGATCTGGGAATAGAACCTGATTGAATCATGCCATAGATGAAGGCAGCAGCAAACAAGTCACCCGCTCCGGTAGTATCAACAACTGATTTAACCGGGAAAGCGGGAAAATTAATCAAATTATCCTGATGCAAAATACTACATCCCGCAGCACCTTGTTTGACAATTATCTCTCCTGCTCCCCAATTATTAAGCACAGCAGCCCCCTGCAGCATCTCTTTCTCACCGGTTAATATTTGTAGCTCTTTTCGGTTTGGTAAGACATAATCCACCATCGGCCAGATATCTCGTTTAGGCGAATCAATCAAAGGAGAGGGATCCAGGACAGTCTTCAGTCCATATTTTTTGGCCAGTTTAAGGGCAAATGCTATTGTATCCAAAGGATATTCCAGAGAAACGCTCAGCCATTCTGCTAATTCAAAAAGATATTTAAAACGAATTAAAAAATCTGGTTTAATTAAGCGGTTAATAGCAGGAAAGCCTATAATGGTATTTTCTCCGTTGGGACTGACTAATATAGAACATATTCCGGTCTTTCCAGTGTTGCTTTTAAAAATATATTCAGTATTAATTTTATATTTCCTTAAAACAGAAAGAAGATAGTCTCCGGCAAAATCATTCCCCACTTTTCCCAATAAAATGCTGGCAATTTTCAGGTTACTTAAAGCAACAGCCTGATTGGCACCCCTTCCTCCCAGAGAACAATTCAATTCTTTTGCACGCAAATTTTTTCCTTCCATCGGGAAATGAGGAAGAAAAGCCATACAATCTAAATTTATTGCTCCAACTACAATGACTGTTGACATCTTACCGAAAACCTTTTTTATATTTCTAGCCTATATTATGTTATAAGCAGTTATAGTTTGTCAAAACATCATCCAGCTTATTGCTAATTTTTAGGTCGATTTTTGTACAATATAAAATACAGTATGCCAAAATAAATTATCAATGCCAGGACGGTTATCAAATACATTAGGGGTTGATTAGTTGCATAGCCAAAAATGGGAATATTCAATATTACCATGAGGGGAAATCCAAATATCAGAGCAACACCACTTCCCAGTACAATATTTTCCGAAGCAGCGGAATGGAAACCGGGGTCTATTTGTTTCAATAAAGCCATCCCGGTAGATATGGTTCCGGTATAGGTTCCGTAAAAGGCAAGTGTGTTCTCAAAGATATCTTCTTTAAAAACTCGGCGGGTCATCCATAAGATAAAGAAAATAGTTGTAATGCCCCCGACAGAAGTAATAAGCAAGGTGGGAACCAAATAATAACGCAATGTCTTCAGGGAAATTGCCGCTATGGCTGCTGCAATCATAAAATCAAAGCAACCTCCGGCAATTCTTTGCAACATATAACTATTGGGATATTCATGAGACATGATTTTCATTTTTTTAAATAGATTGAAAAATAGCCTTAATATAATAGCATATACCGTTCCGATAATAAAATGAAACCCCCAGAAGAGCTGAGCAAGCGTTTCTCCAAAAGTTCCCAGGGGTACAAGCAAAAAATCTAAGCCTAACAAAGTCAGGTAAGTTATCAGGTATACTAACCCGATTAAAAATAGCTGAATGGAAATATCATCCAGGGAAGCAGCCAGAGGAAGTTCTCCCGAATCCATTTCTTCTCTGATTTTTTCTTCTCTAGAGTAAACCTTATCAGGGTTTATCTTAAACATACCCTTTTTTATCAAATAGTTCATCAGGATAACCCCGACAATGCAAGCCCAGAGAAAACCAATGGTAGCTATGGAAAGTCCAATATTACCTCCCTGGAAAAAGCCGATCTCTTCCCACTGACTGCCTATAGCATAAGCCTGTCCTGGTCCCTGTCCAAACCCT
>CAYWJZ010000139.1:0-2410 GCA_964458635.1 uncultured Atribacterota bacterium | reverse complement strand
GGTGGTAATTGAAATAGAATAGGACCTTGATGGTTTCTGATTGGCTTTATACCTTCCATAAAATTATTCACTGCTTCTGTGGCATTTTTTAATTTTTTCATATGAGTAATATATCGACTTGCCTTGATTGAAAAAATAAATTCCTCCGGTACCGTCTTCGCCCAATTTTGAAAAACCTTTTCACTAGGTAAGCGATAAAATGAATTATTAATTTCTGCTGTCGAAAAATAACGAATATAATAAGCTAACATTTTATTTTTTTCTAAATCTTCAGGATAAAAAGGACCTATCCAATGCTGGTAATGCCAGCCGGATGTGCCTATATGACAATTTCTTTTCATATTTTTCATTCCTCAATTCCTAAGTTGGAATTTGTATTTAACATTGCATGTCATGTAATGATTCAGTGATGCCTTTATGAATCTCGTACCAGAAATTCATAGCTGCCTCTTTTTTGTCTCTTTCAAAATAATCTATCCATTGAGTTAATTCCTTGCTTTTTTCTTTTTCAACAATTTGTTTTCTCTTTAGGAAAGAATATATAAAATCAATATTTCTCTCTGATTCCCAAAAGACCGAAGCATTGCGAGTATTAATATGACAAGCTGTTTGATGGACTTTTTTCAAAAATAGTTCTTTCAGGCCAAATAAAGAGCCGATAATTTCCGGTATCATTTCTTCTGCCCATTTGCGATGAAACCGGCACATGCCAAACATATCCAGAATTAATTCCTGTTCAAAACGTTTTGCATTTGTCCTTCCTAACTCTCTAGGAGGTAGGAAGTTACTCCCATAATACATGTAATACTTGCCCGTCATTGCCATCGGTGAGAGGACGCCAGGTGTCCAATATTGATTTGGAACCATCCATCCCCGTCTGGCAAACCCATTATAAATAAAATGATGAATTATTTTTTCATTCTTATTCCTGCTTAACCTTTTTGCCAATTCCCGAGCTCCCCGGTTTAAGTTAAGATTTTCTTCCTGACGGATAATTCCATCTAAAATAGCTATACCTAGGTCTGCGTTATGCATAGAATCTGTTTCTACTACCCTAAAATGATCTATTTCAAATACTGGCTTATAACTTACTCCCAAATCCGAAGGAGATAACAAATTATGATCTATACAATCCATTAACCAGGCCAATACTCCTCCAATGGCAATTGCATCAAATCCATAGCAGTCAGCATGGTGTACCAGCTTTTCTGCAGCTCTTTGATCAAATATACCGCATAAAGGACCCAATGCTTGATAGGGCTCATAATCCTTCTTGTAAATGCCGTGCATCTTTTTGCAGACCGCCGCACATGGTTCTCCACAGGTTTTCTGGGATTTTTTCTGAATAATTTCCTGATTGAATTGTTTAAGGTAATGATCCAGGATATACTTTTGATGGAGTTCAATACGTCTCTCTTCTTTCAGGTAAATACTACGGTAATTAAATGCTATTAAACTACCATCCATGGTAGTATAGTTGACCCCGAAAGTCCCTCCGGTTCCAAAATTCTCTTCAAAGCGATATTTTGTGGTTGCTTCAATATCTTTTGCTGCCATCTTTTCTTTATATTTGTCTTCAAACCATTGGTCGGCTACTTTTCTATCCCTAAAATCCTCATCAATGTAAGTTCCTCCATAAATTACTGCTGCAATATTGTGCTGCTTGAGCATTTTAGTACCAAAACCGCCTCTGCCTGCCCAGGTATCCACAGAACTTACTTTTCCATTCTGGATGGGAACAGAACAGATAGCTCCAAAATCTGTTGCTTCAGAAGCAGGCCCGGTAGCTAAAATACGGGGATCATTCTCATAATATTGGCCATATTTTTTATAGACATTGTCTATTATGGCATATACTCCATTTTGATCTCCTTGCCAAACTTTGTGTAAATCAATAGGGAAAATATCTACCTTGATCTCTTCTCCATGAATTCGATTTAAATATAAAATAGAAGGGGTCCTCGCCCAACCCACAATGGACAGGGTATTAATTCCCAAATTATCAAAAACAAGTCCAGCTCCACCCATAGAGGAAATATAAAAACCTCCCCAACAGGGAGAAAAACCACTGAAAAACAGGCGATTCGATCCGGGGAAAATAGAACCCGCCAACAATCCGGTACCAATATTCAGACTATTATATTTTCCTGCCAAATATAAACCTAAATCAGGAGGACCAAAATAGTCACCTACTTTAAAACGATCAACACGGTAAAATTTTGAACTAACATCAACCAGTAATACTTTTTGATAGAAATCTTTTTCTTTAACCATACGATCTATTCTCCTCATTTATCTTGTGATTCCTGTTCATCTTTGAGTAATTTAATTAGCTTTTCATCCAATAAATCCTGGACTAATTTTTTTAAGACATTGCCTCCGGTAAAGAGGGAAAGAAATCCAAAGTGAG
>CAYWJZ010000138.1:0-2410 GCA_964458635.1 uncultured Atribacterota bacterium | reverse complement strand
AAAACTATCTTCGCGCTGGCAGATTCACTTAAAGAACTTAAAGTATCGAAATTAAAGGGGGTTGGTCCTTCAGACATATAATAATTATAAGAAAATGTTCCATAAAATTCAGGCCGATAGCCTACTTTTAAATCCAATTTTCCACCGAGTTGATAACGGGCTTCACCAGTCAGGTAAACATCCTGCCGATAAAAACCAGAAGGTGTTAAGCTTATATTATCAGTAATATTAAAAGGTCGATTAACATTAATTATGTATTCTCCCCGAACATTTTCCTGGTCTGTAGCTCCTTCATAATACCGGCCTATCGATGCATCAAGGCTATAATTAATAGCTGTATTTTTTATTTTGCTACTGCTTTTCTTGAAAACAAGTTCAGGTAATTTATCAAGGGTCTTATGGTCACCTCCATCGGCAAAAATTCCTTCATTTAGATCAATATATTTTTTGGTAATCAAACTCAAAGTATAGCCATCTCCACTGTATCTAAGCAACCATTCCGGTCGAAGTTGATGTTCTATGGGTTGATCACCCGAACCCTGGGAATTATATAATAAGTCAAAATTTGATTTTATTTTATCTGTTAAAGTACTATCATAGGACAATTTTATATTTCCCGAGCTGGTTATAGTATCACTGATATTAAAGTTATACTTTCCGGTTAATTTCAGTAGAGCATCTTCCCATTTTTTATATAGATAAAAATCAGGTTTGACAATATGAGAAGAATTGTCTGCCCCGGAATAAATTGTGCCATCATAAACTACATTTGCTTTTAATCTTAGATTCTTTTCAAAATTTTGCCAGTAGCTGACCCTGGCATCGAGGTTATATGTGCTGGTATTTTTCCTTTTCAATCCATATAAATATAATTCCAGCTCTCCATCATCAACCCTTTCTTCTCCCAGTTCAAAAGTATGTTCAATTCCTGCTCCTAAGCCTTTTTTCTCCATCAAATCCAGGTAAATACTGCCATAGGATGTCGCATCTTCTACATAGTTAATTTGATTTTTGAAAAACCATCCCTCACTACTGTTTTGTCCGATATCAGGAAGATAGGGAAGTTGATTTTTTCCTCTTAAGAAAATCATAAAAGAAGGTAAGGTAAATAATTTTCTTTCACCTTCATACCAGGATACTTTTTTAGCAATGATTTTATCATCGGGATAGATAGTAATTTGTTCGGCTTCAATGTGCCAGTGTGGTTTTTCCAGGTCACAGGTGGTAAACTCACTGCTGGTTATTTCAATCGTTTCCGGGAAGTTTTCCAATCTGTTTCCCTGATAATATACTTTTCCTTTAATTTTTTCACCGGTGGTTTCTCCGGACAGTTCATCCATGATTATTTTTTCGGTTTCCCAGTTATAATTCAGAGCCTGGCTAGAATAACTTTCTTCCCCTTTGGTAAATACTACTTTTTCTTTGGCAATAAGCTCACTTTTATCAGGAGTTATCTGCACAAAATCTGCTTCTAAAACAATATCCTGATATTGTAAGTTAACTTTATCTCGGGCAATAATAACATCTTCTCCCTCGACAATTTGATAGTTAAGAGATTCGGCATCAATGTTTAAACCACCTTCAACATCCTCAACTTCTTCTTCCTCGGTCGGATCCTCTTTTTCTACCTTTTCCTGAAAACTAAAAATACCACCAGTAACTGATTCGGCAATAGCATTGTTATCTCCGTCGTAACCGGTAACTTTATACTGCCACTGGTATTGATGGTTTTTTTCCAGTTCTTTGATGGCATCATCTTTACTGAAGGTAATTTGGCTTGAATTGATATCAGAAACATCGACTTTCCATACTTCTTCGTCTTCAGTCAGGTCATGTATCAAAAATTCCCCCTGAGCGGAATAGATAATATTATTAAAGGGGAAAGTAGTAATGTCAATAGATTCCCATTGGAATGTTGGTTCTTCTTCCTCGACTACTTCATTATCTACAGGGGACTTGGCTGTACAGGATGGTAACCAGAAATCTACGGATATTTGTTCTGTTGTTCCCATGGACTCTCCGCCAAGATATCCTTCCACATAATAAGTATAACTATTTTCTTCTGAAATATCATCATCTAACCACCACAGCTGAAACCCTTCATCCTCATAATCTGCTCTAATCTCCTCAAATTCGCCTTCATTGCTACTCTTATAAATTATATATTCATCTGCATCTTCAAAGGCAGACCAGGTTAAACGAACTTTGTATTCAGTAAATCCATCTTCAAAAGTGGTAATTGCATAAGCTCCAATTTCTTCATCGGAGAAAATATCCTGAGCATCTACCGGAATTGCAGAAAAGGGCAAAAATATTTGTATGGAAAATAAAGCCAGTATTGAAAAGATAAAAACAGATAAATGACAAAAATTTAGGGATAATTTACCACCTAACCAAGATTTGCTAGTAT
>CAYWJZ010000137.1:0-2437 GCA_964458635.1 uncultured Atribacterota bacterium | reverse complement strand
AAGGAGACTTATTATATATGGAAAGTCGAAAAGTATATATGGATAATAATGCAACCACACCGATACATCCGAGAGTCAAAGAAGAGATGATTAAGGCCATGGAAATATTTGGCAATCCCTCAAGTTTGCATCAGTTTGGAAGACCTGCTAATAATTTGATAAAGAAAGCAAGAGAATCTGTGGCTTCCTTTATTGGAAGCACTCCGGAAGAAATCATTTTTACCGGTTCGGGCTCTGAAGCAAATAATACGGTGCTTTTAATTTTATCCTGTCCTGCTACCCATTGTGATTGTTCAGGTGTAGGAAAATACCAAAAAATTATTACTACTGTAATTGAACATCCCTGTGTTTTGGAAACAGCCAAGTGTCTTGCTGAAGGGAATATTGAGGTTAAATATTTAAGGGTAGATCATCATGGGAAAATAAAAATTGAAGAGCTAGAGGAGGAACTTAGAAAAGGTCCGGCTCTGGTATCGATTATGACTGCCAATAATGAAATAGGCACTATTCAGGATATCAAACAAATTGCCCAGCTTGTACATCAGCACGGAAGTTTATTCCACACAGATGCTATTCAGGCGGTAGGAAAGATTCCGGTAGATGTGAATGATTTGGGGGTAGATTTTTTATCTCTTTCCGGCCATAAAGTATACGGACCAAAAGGAATAGGCGCTTTGTATATTCGCAAGGGGACACCGTTTTGTCCATTAATAAGAGGAGGGCATCAAGAAAGAGGACGCCGTGCAGGGACAGAGAATACCTTAGGTATTATTGGTTTCGGAAAAGCAATCCAGATGCGAGCACAAGAGATGGGAGATGAACATGAAAGATTATCAGGGTTTAAAGAGAGATTAAAAGAGGGTATAAAAAGTAAAATTGACCATGTTCAGTTTAACGGTCATCCTCGGGATAGCCTGGTAAATACCTTAAATGTTTCTTTTCCCGGGGCAGAAGGGGAGGCTATCTTGCTCTATCTTGACTTAGAAGGAATAGCTGTATCTACAGGATCAGCTTGTGCCTCCGGTTCTTTGGATCCATCACATGTTTTATTGTCTATAGGTATTCCGATAGAAAATGCCCATGGATCTATCAGAATAAGTATGGGCAGAGATACTTCAGAAGAAGATATTGATTATATGATTAAGGTTTTGCCAAAAGTAATTAAACGGATTAGAGGAATGTCTACCATGAAGACTGAAGGAGGAAGGAATGAATAGTAAAATGGATTGGGCTTATTCAGAGAAACTAAAAGAACATTTTATCAATCCACGCAATATTCTTGAAGATGAAGATGCTTATCAGGAAGATGGAAAAGGAATCGTAGGAAATATGAAATGTGGAGACCAGATGATGGTGGTAATTAAAGTAGATAAAGAGAAGGAAGTTATTAAAGATTGCCAGTGGAAGACTTACGGATGTGCCAGTGCTATTGCCAGTACCTCAATTTTATCTGAGATGGTAAAAGGGATGGCTCTAGAGAAGGCATATCATCTTTCCCCAAAAGATATTGCCAGGGAATTAGGAGGATTGCCTGAACATAAAGTGCATTGTTCTGTATTGGGTGACAAAGCTTTAAGGGCAGCGATTAATGACTATTATAAACGAAACGGTATGCCGGAAAAAGTACAAAAAGAAGAAGCCAGAGTAGTATGTGAGTGTATGAATGTAACAGATAAAGAAATTGAGGATGCGGTTCTGGACGGTGCCCGCACTTATATTGAAGTACAGGAACGAACCAAAGCAGGTACTGTTTGCGGAAAATGTAAAGAAGATATTTTAGGACTATTAGATAAGTATAAAAAAGAACATTTTGGAGAGTAAAATTAAGGCTAAATGAGCAGATTGAATTTTTGCTTTCTGAATTCCGGAACCTATAAGATTCAGCATGTTTGTAATCAGGGCTTTGTTCCATACGCACCAGTGAAATAGACCTATAGGTTCCGGATATTTTTAACAAGAAGTTTTGTAGAAAATTTTTGTGGGAGTTGAAAAGAGGAGAAATTCTTGATGGAAAAAGATAAGCATAAAGACAAAGAAAATTTCGAAAAGGAGAAAAATCATCAACATCAAAAGCATAACAACAATAACCATCATGAAGGACATCATATACATATGGTAGAAGATTTTCGAAGAAGATTCTGGTTTTCCTTGATTTTGACTATTCCTATTTTAATTCTTTCTCCCCTTATTCAGAATATATTGGGCTATGAATTAACCTTTCCTTTTGATCATTTTGTATTATTTGGACTTTCCTCCCTGGTGTATTTTTATGGAGGTTGGCCTTTTCTAACCGGGTTGTCAGATGAACTGAAAAGGAAACAGCCGGGCATGATGACCCTGATTGGAGTGGCAGTCACCGTTGCCTATGGTTACAGTGCTGCAATTACCTTCGGGCTGGAAGGAAAGACGTTTTATTGGGAATTAGCCACTTTGATAG
>CAYWJZ010000136.1:0-2439 GCA_964458635.1 uncultured Atribacterota bacterium | reverse complement strand
TTTTTGCTGCTTTAATTGTATCTTCAGGAGTGGTTTCAGAACTATTGAGATTCCCCACTACTTTAGGCTCAAATCCAACACTCTGGGCTTCGTATTCTCCCATTTTATCAGGATAGGTGATAATTTCAATATCATCTTTAATATAAGTCAGTAAAGAAAGAGCTTCTTCAGCTCTTTTTGGAGATTCTGATTCTGCCCCCATTTTTCTCGCTTTTTTCTGGGTTTTTTTTCCATCACTACCCTTTAAACCTACTTTTCCACCTATACCAGCAATGGGATTTACAATCAGTCCTACTTTCTTCAAAATAACACCTCCTCCCCCTATTTAACTATTTTCATCGTACCTGTTTCTTTGTATCTTTGATGCCAGGAAAGTGCTTTATTCAGACTGTGAGGTATATTCCCGCCCGCTTTACTGGCTTTTTTAAAATAATTTTTTAGCTGATCTCGATATTCAGGATGAGCACAATTATTTATGATTACTTCTGCTCTTTCTCTAGGTACAAGACCTCTTAAATCTGCAAGTCCCTGCTCTGTTACCACTACATCAACATCATGATCAGTATGATCAACGTGAGAAACCATGGGAACTATACTGGAAATATCTCCATCAGCAGCAGTAGAATTGGTTACAAATATACTTAAATATGCATTTCGGGTAAAATCTCCTGAGCCACCAATCCCATTCATAATCTTTGTTCCAAGTATATTTGAAGAATTAATGTTTCCGTATATATCAATTTCAACTGCCGTATTTATAGCAATTGAACCCAATCTTCTAATTATTTCCGGATTATTACTAATCTCCTGGGGACGAAGAATTATCTTGTTCCTATACTTTTCAATATTTTCCAGAAAATGCTCATAACCCTGAGGGGAAGGAGTTATGGAGGTACCCGAGGCAATTTTAATCTTACCTTTATCTATCAATTCAAACACTGAATCCTGAATTACTTCTGAATAAAATTCAATATTTTCAAAAGGAGAATCTTTTAGTCCGGATAAAACTGAATTGGCCACCTTCCCCACACCTGATTGAAGGGGTAACAAGTTATTTGGTATCTTCCCTTCCTCTACCTCTTTTTTTAATAATTCTATAATATTTTTAGCTATTTTTTTACTTCTTTTATCTTCAAGAGGTGAAAGCCTGATATCATCTTCTAGTTCTGTGATTACTATACCGGCCAATTTTTCTTCAGATAATTCAATATGTGGAACCCCAATTCTATCTCCCACACTGCCAATTTCAATAGGTTTACGATATGGAGGATCCTCAGGTTCAAATATATCATGAAAACCCTCAAGTGCCAGAGGTTTATTGAGATTCAATTCAATAAGAACCCTATCTGCCTTCCTTACAAAAGTATTAGAAGTACCTACAGAAGTAGAAGGAATTATATTACCTTCCTCAGTAATTGCAACTGCTTCAACTATAGCAAAGTCAATATCTCCAAAATATCCGTATCTAACCTGCTGTGGGAAATGACTCAAATGTATATCATAATAATTTATAAGACCTTTATTTATCCCCTCACGCAATTTTTCATCTGATTGATAGGGAAACCTTCTTTTCAACATCCCCTTTTCTGACAATTTGCCATCAAGCTCCCTGCCGACAGAGGCACCGCTCAAAAGAGATATATTTATATCCCTATTTTGATTGGATAAAGCCAGGGGAATGGCCTTGGGATATCCGGAAGGTGTAAAACCACTGCAACCAATTGTCATTCCATCTTTTATCATTTCGGCTGCTTCAGAGGCTTTGATGATCTTTTTCATATATTTTTTGTTTCTTATTCTGTTTTCCAGCAACATTTTCACCACCTTATTAATACCGGGCATTGACCTTTTACAGCCAATGCCCGTTTATTTTTTAATCCATATGTTTTTCTTTATAAGCACGCCAGGTATTGGTGAATTTTTCTTCATCTGTTAGATAGCTTATATCTACTTTTCCTTCCAGGGTACTATTATGAGGAGCATTTTTGACCTTCTCCGGATTATTATAAGCTTCATCTGCTATTTTTTTAATGACATTAATATACTCATCCAGATCCTCTTTCGAATATGTTTCAGCCGGTTCAGGTGTAAATGGTTCCGGTATTACCCGGGGATGATGGCTTGGCCAGTAATTCTGAAAGCCAAAATCTATTACCCGGTTATTAATATCATCAGTACTAACCCCTGTTTTTTCTGTTAATTTTTCCCAGGTGTAACGAGCCTGTTCAACCCGCCATTCATTATCACCATAGGGGGCATCCAATCCTGGAATCTCAAGTAATTTTTTGCACTTACAATAATTAGCGAACTAAACCAGTTCGGGGCAGCACATTTGTTAACCAAATACCTTCTTTAAAAATTCATAGTGTCTGGTCACAGAAATGTTACTCTTAGTTAACAAACTAACCACAAAAAATATCACAAAGGACGAAATTATCC
>CAYWJZ010000135.1:0-2514 GCA_964458635.1 uncultured Atribacterota bacterium | reverse complement strand
AACGGCAGAACGTATTAACTGAGAAGCAACTGGAACGATTTCTCGCTATTTCTTGATAAGTTTTTTTTGAGCAACGAATTTTTATCCCTTATCTGCCGAAAACACTGATATGAGGTTTTTATAGGCTGAGTTGTTAATTTTGTTTTTTGGTCATGCTCAATCTCATTTTAAAGTTCCATGTTATGTAACTACGATGACTTTGACATTTATAGCATCTATTTATATTATCTCTTTCGTGTTCTCCCCTTTCCCTTATTGGAAAACATATTTTTATCTATGGAGAACAATCTTCTTAAATAAAAATGATTTCATAGGTGCACGCGCTCGAATAAAGGAAGCTCTTTTCCTCATAAAATATGTGCTGTTTTGCCCAATTTGGACATTTTTTTGGTATGTAGATGAACTCATTTATTCAAGATATAAAAAAGTTGATGTTCAGCCTATCTTTATAATAGGTCAACCTCGGTGTGGAACAACTCTGCTTCACAGAACACTAGCTGCAGATGACAAAAACTTTTTGGCAATCAAACATTTTGAATGGCGCTTTCCGTATATATCTTTTCAAAAAGCAGTCAGTTTATTTTGTTTGACAGAGTTATTTTGTAAAATAAACTATTGGCCAAAAACGGATTCTGGTAAATTGGCCGCCCAAATGCATCCAAATCGTTTGTCAGATTGGGAAGAAGATGGCATCTTTTATGAAGAATGTTTTTTACATCATTTTTTTGTTTTTCTCAGGTTCCCTTACCCTGAATTATTTAATATGTTAGATAGTTTTTCATCTTTGCCGGAACGCACACAACTTAAAATACTCAAGACCCACCATAAGGTAATTCAAAAAATACTTTTTTTGCACAATGCAGAGCAGAAATACTATCTTTCAAAGGAAGTTACGAGTCATGACAAGATTCCTTTGTTGTTAGGCATGTATCCTGATGCGAAATTTATAATCAATATCAGAGAAGCTAATGATTTTTTGAGTTCCCTGGTTCCTCTTGTTCGATATTCGACAATGTCAAAGATCGGGGTTGATCCTTTACATATTCCTGGATGGGAAGAATTGGTTATTCAAAAGATGAGGAAAGACTGCAATCTGCTTCTTAAGGCTTGCAATACCCATATACATAAAAAGAGGCAGCACAATATCAGTTTCAATAAGCTCGTGACTGATGTGAGTTCTTGCATTGAAAACATCTATGCCTTTTTGGAATTGCCAATGAGTAAGGAATATTCTACCTATCTGCGCAATTTGCTTGAAAAACAAAAAAATCGTGATTGTGGATATAAGAATGGACAAAAAAAATATACTGGTTTTCATCATTATGATTCTTTTGTAAAAAAAGTTGATAGTGAGACGTGCTCCTTACACAGAATGGAAAGACTTGGCAATATGCAAACAAGCATAAAAAATAATGAGTTGTAATTTTGCCAGAAAAACTAACCCATAAAGCAACACTTATATAATTTAACCAATAGACATTTCCTCCATTTTCTGCCGGTTATTTTTATGTCATTGCGAATGGTTTTTTTTCTGTGCTGCTTAACAATTTTTATCCTGTCAAGGCCTTTTTTCAGTTGGTCCCAGCAAGACAGGAACCATATAAATCTTACGCAGGCCATCGAAAGAGCTTTGCAGCGGAGCTTTAAAATAGAACAATCCCAACACGAAATAATCTCAGCTCAGGAAAACAAAAAATCTCAAAAAACACGCTTCTTCCCGTTATTTCATGTCAAGTATGATTATATACACCGAGACGAACCCGCAGTACAATCACTCGATTTTACTCAAAGCCAGCAAGCAACTGAGGCGATAGTTAATCCACAAGATGAGTTCCAATTCACAACATCTTTTACCCAACCAATATTTACAGGCTTTGAACTATTGAACCAGTATGAGATATCACGAGATAACGTCGAACTCGCTGAATTTTCGTATAGGATAATTTGCCGAGATACAATTCTTGATGTAATCAATGCGTATTTTTCGGTATTAAAACAGCAAAAGCTTGTTGATGTAGCCAATGATGCTGTTAGGCAACTCAGTTCACAAAAAAAAATAGCTACCCATCTCTATCAGGCCGGGAAGGCTATGAAGACAGATCTCCTCCAGGCTGAAGTGGAACTGGCAAATGCCAAGCAAGACCTGACCAGGAAGAATATAAAGTTACGGAAGGCCAAGTCTGAATTTAATACCTTGCTGCAAAGACCGTTATCCTCTCCAGTCAACCTTGTTGAGAGTGCTGAATATCTTCCTTTTGAACATACCTTGAAATACTGTCTTTCTCACGCCAGAGCAAATAGAATTGAAATCAAAATGGCAGAGAAAGATGTGCAAATAAGTGAAAAAGAACATGAAATACAAAAGTTTGACATATTTCCTGATATAGAGCTTACCGGCACATGGACCAGGCGCGGAACTGACTATTTAGTTGATGGAGGGCCAGGTATTGGAGACAAAAATTTTTGGGATATTCGGGTCTCGGCTCACTGGGACATATGGGACTGGGGGCGGAG
>CAYWJZ010000134.1:0-2523 GCA_964458635.1 uncultured Atribacterota bacterium | reverse complement strand
ATTGGTTCAAAGGCAAGGGCAAGTGAAAGGGTGCTTGTTGTCACCTTATTTCCCCAGGGTATTTGAACCGTTGTGAGGGAAATTTTCTTCCCCACAAAAGGGCAGCTATTAAAACAAGAGCTTCTGCTCCGTTAGTGGGAAGAATAAACAAAATGGTCTTGCGGATATTATCATAGACGGTACGACCCTCTTCAATTGCATTTACAATGGAAGCAAAATTATCATCTGCCAATACCATTTCAGAGGCTTCTTTGGAAACTTCAGTTCCCTTTATTCCCATGGCAATACCTATATTAGCTCTTTTTAATGCTGGTGCATCATTGACCCCGTCTCCGGTCATTGCACAAAAAAGATTGTTTCCCTGTAAGGCTTTTAATAAACGAAGTTTATGTTCCGGGGTAGTACGGGAAAATACATTAACTTTCATTGCAGACTCTGAAAGTTTCTCATCATCCATCTCCTCAATTTCCGAGCCGGTTATGACACCTTCTTCATTATCTATTCCCAGGTCTTTAGCAATTGCTTGTGCGGTCATAGCATGGTCTCCGGTAATCATAATAACCCTGATACCGGCTTCTTTGCACTCTTTTACCGCCGAATACACCTCATCCCGTGCAGGATCAATAATACCAATGAGTCCTAAAAATACCATATCTTTTTCAACATCTTTATGGTCAAGGGCAGTTTTTTCTGAATCTTTTTCTTTCCGATAGGCTGCAGCGATAACACGCTGTCCTTCTCCAGCGATGGTTTCCAACTGCTTCCACCAAAAATCAGGATCAATATCCTGTTCGCCATCAATTGATAAATGCTTACTGCATTTTTCCAGCAGTTTTTCAGCAGCCCCTTTCAAAAAAATAAAATTGTTATTGCCGACCTTATTAAGCGTAGCCATATATTTATGTTCAGATTCAAAGGGAATACTATCTTTACGTTCTGGTGTAAAATCCTCTAATCCCGCTTTATAAGAGAGAGATAACAATGCACCTTCTGTTGGTGTTCCCTTCAGTTCCCACTCTTCATTATCAATTTTATCAAGGGAAGCATCATTGCAAGCTCGAATACACTGCATCATTATTTCGAGTACCTTCTCACCAGAAAGTTTTATTTCTTTATTATTTTTTTTAATCCTTCCTTCAGGTATATATCCTGAGCCTTCTACCTCAAACTTATCATCTTTAGTGATAACTGTTCGGGCAGTCATTTCATTTTTTGTAAGTGTGCCGGTTTTATCAGAACATATAACATGTACCGAGCCAAGGGTTTCAACTGATGGCAGCCGCCTGATTATTGCATTTCTGCTTGCCATCCGCTGAACCCCTACAGCCAGTGCTATGGTTATAATAGCAGGCAACCCTTCTGGAATAGCAGCTACAACAACACCAATCAGGGCACGAAATAACTCCGAGAGGGAATAATCACGGAAAAAATAACCGAATACAAAAAATGAAACAGAAAAAAACAGGATAAATATCGATAAATATATAGAGAATCTATCTATTTTCTGAAGTAAGGGAGTAGTTATTTCTTTAACCTCAGAAATCATTGAGGAAATCTTACCAATTTCAGTATGGGTACCTGTTTTTACTACCACACCAGTGGCTGTACCATAAGTAACCATGGTACCGGAAAATGCCATACTCCTTTGGTCACCCACAATTGCTTTCTCGTCATCCGGCTCTGGAGACTTGCTAACATCAGTCGACTCGCCTGTTAAAGGCGCTTCCTCAACTCTGAAATTTTTTGTCTGAATGATGCGTATATCAGCAGGTATTTTATCTCCTGCCTTTAAAAATACTATGTCTCCGGGAACTAATTGATCAGCATTAATCTTAAGTTTCTTACTATCTCTAATAACCATGGCCTCAAGGGAAAGCATTTTCTTTATTCCCTCTAACGCTTTTTCAGCTTTTCTTTCCTGTATGTAACCCACTGCTCCATTAACTAAAACAACTACCAGGATGACAGAGGTATCTATCCAGTGACCTATTATTCCAGTAATCGCAGCTGCTGCTAATAAGACATAAATTAATACATTATGGAATTGAAGCAAAAACCTGACTAACTCATTTTTTTCTTTTTTCTCCGGTAGTTTGTTTTCCCCGAACTTTTTCAGCCTTTTTTCTGCTTCTTCCTTACTAAGCCCTTTTTTTCTCGAGGTTTTTAATTCTTTCAGAACAGACTCACCATCTATGTTATGCCATTTTTTCTCTGTATCTTGATTCTTTTCTGACATCATGACTAATCTCCTTTGGTGATTTTAATAACCAAAATTATACTATTATATTATACTATTATATTATACTATTATTTTAATTATCGAAGCAGCAATATCTGGATCATGAGCTTGTTTGGCTAAAAGGTCTCTGAGAAAAATGACCAGATGAACTTCTTTTCTGGCATTAGTTCATATGTTTTAAATTCACTATTATAGTAAATCCCAAATCTCACAAAAGGACTTCCCTAGGACCTTTTGGATTTTCAATACCATTATTTTGGGATTTCAATGGTAAATTTAGCGCC
>CAYWJZ010000133.1:0-2565 GCA_964458635.1 uncultured Atribacterota bacterium | reverse complement strand
CCCCCCTCTCTTGCTCCCTGCTTCGGTTTTTATAAGTGAGTTGACATGAAAAAAAATATATGTTTTATAATTAATTAAATAAAATATTTCATATACTTTGCCAACCAAACTAAATAGGTAGAGTGCCTAATGTTATAAAAAACAAATGACTATTTAGATAAGGAGGATATAAAAAATGAAATCAACAAAAATCATTTCTGGTAGTATTCTATCTTTTATAGTAGCAATCTTTCTGATCGGATGTTCCCTTACTGCTCCTGAAATAGTGAACGTTACCGGAGTAAGTATTGTAGAAGGTGAAGAAACAGATGATCCAGAAACTGTACAATTGATAGCAGTAGTAACTCCGGAAGATGCTACAAACAAAGCAGTAAGCTGGGAATCAGATGACACCGATGTAGTCACAGTCGATGAAAATGGTTTGGTAAGTTTGGTACCCGGAGCAGAGACAGGAGAATCAGCCAACATCACCGTAACTACCGATGATGGTGGTTTTACCGATACAATAGAGGTTACCGTTGGAGACGAAGCGGACCCGGCAGGATGGTTGCCCGGACCAGTAGTAGTACCAAGTCCTGAATAAAAGTAATCAAAAAATACAAGCAACAGTAGCCCCAAGAGAGAAAATATTTTCTCTCTTGGGGTTTTTTCTATAGGAATTTCTCTTTTAGCAATATTTTAATTTTCGGAGAGCTTTTTTATAAAAGCACCTTCGTCAGAACCATAAAGTCTTATTAAAAGAAATTTGGAAATCTTATTCTTATCACAGTAAAATTTCTGATCTTTTCTGTTTTATCAGACTGTAAATGTTTAGCTTCTTCAATTTTTCTTAATACTAGAATCCCTCCTATAAAAGTTAATGAGTTCTATAATCAAAAAATAACACTCCAGTATTTCTTCTTTAAGGCATTCAAAGCAACTAATTCTGTTCTCTTATTCAATATCATCTTCCGAATAATCCAATTGATCCCACATCAAACAGGGGAAGTTCTCTGTATCGTATTAAGTTATGTTAAATGTGAACCGGCTGACCCCGTTAATCTTTGCCTATTTCAAAATAAATGTTTGGAAGGAACTGGTCAAATCTTACCTACTTCACTACCAGCACGCTACAGTTTTCAGCCTCTTGTATGACAGCATTGCTTACGCTTCCCAGAAATATTTTTTTTAAACCGCCTAACCCCCTGTTGCCCAATACTACCATGTCAAATCCTTCCTCCTGGGCAACCTTCAAGATCGTATTGGAGGGATTTCCTTCTTTTAGTATGCTACGTGTCTTTATGTTTTTTTCTTTAAATATTTTTTCGGCTTCTGCCAGAATTTTTTTTCTTTGTTCTTTTTGTTCTTCCATCACCTTTTGGAAAGCTTCCATTTGTTGGCCAGTAATACCTTCAGTTGTAAAAGGCAAAGCCTCAGTTTGTCCGTAAACGTTAATAATGACTACCTCATCAGCCTTACATCCTTCGGCAATTACAGAAGCTTGCTTTATGGCTTTCTGACTGTGCTCTGAACCGTCTGTACATACTAATATTTTCATTGATAATTCCTCCTTTATTTTTTGGAAAATCTACAGGTTAGGATGTGGCAGCTTCCGGTGTTGTTTTTGATTCGGGTTACCCTGGGCATGAGGAACTACTCTTGAAATAAGATAATTACTGAAAATATTCTATAATATCAGAGAAGAGCTGTCACATAGAAAACCGTCCCCTGTGTTTTCGGTAACTTTTTTTGCTATATAAAACCCGTAACTAAAATAATCTCTATACTTTTTGTATTTCCTTATTTCTTCCCTTTCATTATCTACAATCTTTTTCGCAATTTCCGAATTATCATGTTTTTTCAGGAAATCATCAAAACGTCCCTCCATAGGTTTGTAATAATTCTCTATCCAGCTCTCTTGAGGCAAAACAAAATATCCAACCGGAGAAAATCCGTTTTCTTCTAATATTTTAATCTTGTTTGATGCAACATCTATTTCTGGGTATTCATTATTCCAATATTCTTCAATTTCGTTAGGTCTTGAATTTGTAATCCAGGTAATTTCGCTTACTGCTATGTAACCACCAAGCTTTAAATAATCTTTCCATTTTTTTATTCCTGCCTCAAAACCTATAATATAAATTGCACCTTCCGACCATATGATATCTAGTTCATCTTTGCCAAAAGGTAAATCGTCCATTGACTTTTCAAGTGTTATGATTTTTTCTTGTATACCCAAATCTTTTGCTCTTGAATTTAATTTCGCTAAAAATTTAGGAAATAAATCAACTGCTATTATTTGTCCTTCGATATTCTGAGCAAGGATAATTGTCTGAGCACCTGAGCCACAACCAATATCTGCAACTTTTAAAGGTTTTTTATCATCAATATTAATGAAATTCAATGCTCTTAATGTATCTGAAGGGCTGCCAGGTCCTTGCCTTTCAGCATCCAGGTGAAAATCGATCAATAATTCTAATTCTGTCATTTTTTTTGCTCCCGTGTGATTTGTATCCAACATGTCAATCTTTTTAAATAAATGAGTCCATGGGCTTTTTTATTTATTAGAAATTCCTGAAAATATTT
>CAYWJZ010000132.1:0-2574 GCA_964458635.1 uncultured Atribacterota bacterium | reverse complement strand
GGTATGAAGAGTTATAACCCATTGGAAGAAGAATTACGAGATAGCCTGCCGGTTTATGTGATTGGAGATGCCAAACAAGTTGGTAAGGCTCAAAATGCAATTAAAGATGCATTCGATACAGTAAAATCCTTATGATTGCTTTTATAATTACTATTAAAAAGAAAACACAGGGTAAGCATAGGGGGCGGTTGTTCATGTGACACTTTTCTCTGATATTATAGATATTTCTATAAATTATCTCATTTCAATAGGAGCCCCTTATGCCAAGAGTCGCCCGCATTAAAAGCAGTACCGGAATATATCAAATTATAAACAGAGGCATCAACCAACAAAACATCCTCTCCTGTGATGATGACTATAAAAAATTCCTCAATTCCTCACCAGATACTGCAGAAAGAGCCCCTGTGAAATATATGCTTACTGCAAAGGAGATCTCTTCCAGGACCGCTACAAAAGTGAACCGGTAGAGGAAGAATAAGTGATGATCAATGTCTGGATATCACTGAAAAAAGAGATGCTTTTTCTGTTAGAACGAGCAGATAATTAGTTTTAAAAAAAATATAGTGTAGAATTGCATTATCTAATTGTAAACCAGAGCTCCAGAAAAAAAGTATTGAGACATCTCAAAGAACTGAATGTCTGTTCCCTCAGGCCGTTATCTAGATTAACGGGATTGAGTATGTACCAGATTATTATGGCATGATATAAAGGATAGTTCACTGTTTTACTGTGTTTCCCGTTGGAAGCTTAATCAGAGATAATTGTTTTTAGAATGAGTAAATAATACAACTAAAGGATAACAACCAGATATTTGCAGAAATTATAGTATAGTATAAATTATTTTGAAATATTCATGATTACCTGATTAAATATAACTATAATTAATTTACCATAAATAAATTTAGTACTTATGGCTGTTTTAATCTATATTTTTAATATCTTATTTTGATTAAAATTTATTGTTCTAAATTAAATCCATAATTTATAAATTAGGAGGTATCCAAATGTCTTTCAGTACTTATAATGCTTCGAAGGTAAACCAAACAAAACTTAGAACTCCCAATGATTTTTCACCATTTTCAGGGATGTGCTCGGTTTGTACCGGCGACTGTCAAGGCCCTTGTGAAATTGGTCGCTCTGCTGTTAGGGGATCGGAATTACTTTATCCAACTGAGCCAAAAACTTCACAAACTGCATCAGAGAAAGATTATCCCATTGATTTTTCTCACTTTAACATTAATGGGCGTTGTTATGGTCTTTTTGGTACTGAATCAAAGGAAACAGCTTATATAAACGTAAAATTGAAAACTGATATAGGAAAGGCACCCAATAAACTTAAACTTAAGGCTCCTTATGTTTTTCCTGCAATGGCTAAGCTGAACTGGAAGGGTTATTACGCTGGAGCTGCACTTTCAGGAGTTATAGCATTCATTGGAGAAGATATGCCCACTACAGATCCAAATGCAGTCATTAATAATGGAAAAGTGCTACAATTGCCTATGTTAAAGGAGATGCACGAATCTTTTTATAGATACAATGAAGGGTATGGAGCACTATTTATTCAAGCAAATGTAGATGATGAAAGGCTGGGATTATTGGATTATGCCCTAGAAAAAATAGGGTTTGAAGCGGTTGAACTTAAACTTGGTCAGGCTGCAAAGGGTATTCAGGGGATGGGTAAAATAACTTCTTTGGAAAAAGCCCTCCAACTAAAAGAAATGGGTTATGAAGTATTCCCTGATCCGAATGATTCTGCTGTTCAGGAAGCTAATAAAAATAATAGAGGTGTTCCTTTTTATAAGGTTGGACGTTTGCCTGATTGGGAAGAAGAAACCTTTATTCATCGTGTAAAAGACCTTCGAAGTAAAGGTGCGAAATATATTTCTATTAAAACGGGACCTTTTAGACCTGCTGATTTAACGAAAACAATAATACTTGCATCAAAAGCAGGGGTTGACATGGTCACTGTAGATGGTTCGGGGGGTGGTACTGGTAACAGCCCTATCCACATGATGAATGAATGGGGCTATCCAACAGTTTACCTGGAAACCGTTCTTTATAGGATATGCCAAAAAATGAAGGATAAAAAGATTCCATTGCCAACTATTGTCATGGCAGGGGGATTTGCTTTTGAAGACCAAATTTTTAAAGGATTGGCACTTGGTGCTCCTCATATTAAAATTATTGGTATTGGAAGAGCGGCAATGGCTGCAGCCATGGTGGGTGAGACGCTTGGAGAAATGATTAAAAAAGGTTCTATACCAAAAGAGCTTTCAAAATTCGGCCAATCAATACCTGAAATATTCTGTGGTCTTCCAGAGCTAAGAGCAAGATTTGGTCAAGAAGTGAAAAATATTCCAACAGGTGCCCTTGGAGTATTTAATTATATTGAAAGAATAAACACAGGCTTACAGCAGCTGATGGCTTTATGCAGGAAATATCAATTGGGTTGCATTGATCGCGATGATATCATTCCTTTAACCGAAGAATCTGCACAAATTACTGGGCTTACACGTAGTATGGATATGGATTTAGCAGAAATTGAAAAAATGATTAACGAATTTAATTGTTAGG
>CAYWJZ010000131.1:0-2595 GCA_964458635.1 uncultured Atribacterota bacterium | reverse complement strand
GGGGCCAGGTATTATTATTCTCATTCCAATTGTCGATCGTATGGTAAAAGTAAGTTTAAGAACTGTCAATATGGATGTACCGGCTCAGGAAGTGATTACCAGTGATACAGTGCCTATTAAAGTTAATGCAGTGATTTATTTTCGGGTTATTGATCCAGTTAAAGCTGTTATTTCAGTAGAAAATTATATCTCTGCTACTTCTCAAATAGCCGTAACTACTCTAAGAAGTGTTTTGGGAGAAAGAGATCTGGATACTTTTCTTCGTCAAAGGGAAAAAATAAATCAAACTCTGCAGCAGATTGTGGACAAACAAACAGACCCCTGGGGAATTAAAGTAAGTACGGTGGAAACAAAAGACGTAGAATTACCGGAAAACATGCGCCGGGCAATGGCCAAACAGGCTGAAGCGGAAAGAGAAAGAAGAGCAAAAGTCATTCACGCCGAAGGCGAATTTC
This sequence comes from uncultured Atribacterota bacterium, assembly GCA_964458635.1. Lineage (GTDB taxonomy): Bacteria > Atribacterota > Phoenicimicrobiia > Phoenicimicrobiales > Stramentimicrobiaceae > CAYWJZ01. Next base: position 2,140 of record CAYWJZ010000131.1, on the reverse strand, counting down.
AGGCATCTGAAAAACTGGTACAGGCTGCAGAAAGAATGAGCCCACAACCCATGTCTCTACAATTACGCTATTTGCAGACATTGGGTGTTATTGCTGCTGACAAAAACACCACTACCCTGTTTCCTTTCCCAATGGAGTTAGTTAAACCTTTTTTAGAAATTTATAATAAACATCAGGAGTCTACTGCTGCAAAAAATGAGGAAAAGAATGAAAAGTAAATTAAAAAAGATTCTTGCGATAGGAGAAACAGGTAGGCACACGTTCAATCTTATTAAAATAGAATCCTTCTTGGTGAAGGATTCTATTTTAATATTTTTAGGATTATAATAATTCAAAGTGAAGTGGTGCTAATATTAAGTTAAGGTAAACTTTAAGAATAATTCATGAATAAAAATGTCAGTTGAGAACTATATTAAGTAATTATTTTGTATACTTCATCTCCGTTTCTTACCCTGTCTTTTACCTTGATTCCAACAGAATCACCGGCTTTGGCAGATTCAATGTATTCTTTTTCGATTTGCATTGATGCAATTTCCTGTGAGAAATCAGTAGTATGACCACTAAAATGCAGTGTATCTCCCACCCGGATCTCTCCTGAATCAATGCCAATTGCTGCCACACCAATTTTGGCAAAATAATCAATCACATGTCCAACTCTTTCTTTCTCCATTTCTAAACCCTCCTTTTTCAGATTTAATAAGCTCTTCCAAAATATACCAGTGAATTAGATTCTTTTTCGCAACAGATACATTTTCCTTTTTCTTTATTCTCTTCCATTGCCAGACAGCGAATGGTAGCTTTGGTTTCTTTTTTAATCCGGTCTTCACAATCCTGATTACCACACCAGTAAGCTTTTATAAATCCGCGTTGTTCTGTAATTATCTCCTTAAACTGGTTATAATTTTCGGCAAAACGAATATTTTTTTCCAAACTTGTCTTTGCTTGCATGTATAGATTATTCTGGATATCTATCATCCATCTTTCTATAGTTGAAATCAGTTCTTTTTCCTGGATGGTTTCTTTGGTTCCTTCATCTCTTCTTACTGCTACAAGTTGGTTGTTTGCCAGATCGCGTGGCCCAATTTCCAATCGAACCGGAACACCTTTCATTTCCCATTCATTAAATTTCCAGCCGGGAGTGTAAGCATCTCGATCATCCAGCTCAACCCTGAATTTTTCAGATAATAAAGTTTCTAATTCCCGAGCTTTTTTTAATACTTCCTCTTTAGTCTTGTCAAAAAGAATCGGGATAATAACAACCTGGGTTGGGGCAACTTTGGGAGGCAGTTTTAAACCACGTTCATCTCCATGAACCATAATAATTCCACCTACGAGCCGGGTTGAAGTTCCCCAGGAGGTTGTCCAGGCATATTGTTCTTCCTGATTTTCGTCTAAAAAACGAATATCAAAAGCTTTGGCAAAATTTTGGCCTAAATTATGAGAAGTACCGGCCTGAAGTATTTTTCCGTCACCCATTAATGCTTCTAATGTATAGGTATGCATGGCTCCGGCAAATTTTTCATTACTACTTTTTTTACCAATAATTACCGGAATAGCTAAGTCATTTTCAATGTAATCTTTGTAGACAGCTAATATTTTTAGAGTCTCTTCTTCAGCTTCCTCCTGATTTTTATGTGCAGTATGACCCTCCTGCCATAAAAATTCTGTAGTCCTCAAAAAGGGGCGGGTAACTTTTTCCCAGCGAACAATATTAGCCCATTGATTGATTAAAATGGGTAAATCACGCCAGGATTTTATCCATTTAGAATAAAGGCTGCCAATAATAGCTTCAGAAGTAGGCCTTACAGCCAGTCGTTCTTCTAATTTTTGTTTTCCTCCATGGGTAACCCAAGCTACTTCGGGTGCGAATCCTTCCACATGTTCGGCTTCTTTTGTTAACAAGCTCTCTGGAATAAAGAGAGGAAAATAGGCATTTTTATGTCCTGTTGCTTTAATTTTTTGATCCAGACACTGCTGCATATTTTCCCACAACGCATAACCATATGGTTTAATTACCATACATCCTTTTACCATGGTATAGTCAGCTAAATCAGCTTTTTTTACTATATCGATATACCACTGGGAAAATGCTTCATCTTTGGATGCGATTTCTTTTACAAAATCTCCGTCACTCATGATT
>CAYWJZ010000130.1:0-2596 GCA_964458635.1 uncultured Atribacterota bacterium | reverse complement strand
GGCTGAGATAACCATCTTTCTTATTCTTTTTGTCATTCAGCTTTTCATTGATACCCACCAGCAATCTGGCAACTGGTTGATTATTTTTGTAAGCCATTAGGAATTGATGTGGACCGTTCATAAAAAGACTATTATTCTTACTGGTTAGTTCTTTCATAAGGTTCTTTTTTAAAGGAGGGACCCAATTATAGTTATACCGGTAAATCTTCCATGGTAAGTTGATAAATTGTAGCATTTCTTCTTTGTTCTGTACCATTTTAATTTCAATCATTCCGAATTACTCTCTTCCCTTTTTTGTAAATATTGTCTAATTTTTTGATAAAAACCTTTGGTAATCGGGTAGTGATAGATAGCAACAATACTTATCAAGATCAGAATTACGGGTAACAAGCCAAGCAGGATCCTGATTGCCCATAGTGCCTGCTTAGTCTGAACAGTGTTAGGAATATATCCCATTATTTCCAAAATGATTCCAGATAACCCTATAGCTGAAGCAGTTGCTATTTTTTGTATGAAAGTTAATACACCATAATAAACTCCTTCTTTTCTCTTCCCTGTCTGCCAATATCCGTAATCAATACTGTCGGGAACAATGGCATGGGAAATAACTTGGGCTGAAGATAAACCAATACCTACTAGTATAGCTATGAAGAAAAAAAGAAAGATTTGTCCGGGAGGGATAAAAACTAAACTTAGAATAGATAATCCAAAGAATCCGGTACCAACAATGAATGCCTTTCTTTTACCAACAATATTTGCTATTTTTAACCATAAAGGGATAGAGAGTGTTGCTATTACCTGCAATATAATAAGCAAGTGTATAAAATAATCCTGTAGTTGTGCATAGTATTCGATAAAATATACCAGCATAGCCATCATTAGTTTAATTGATGACCAGATCATCAAAAACATAAGCAAGACATGACGGAAAGGTATATTCTTCCAAATTTGTTTAAAATCTTCCGTGGTTGAAAATGAACCAGCATTACGAAATAATTTTTCTTTGCAACCACTAAAAGGGAAAAGAGGGGCGATAGAAATAACAAAGCCAAACACAATTCCCATAACTAAGAATCCCCGATACATTGGTTCAATTGTCTCTGTAAGTAATTTTGCTGAAATAACTGCAATCATTCCACCCAGTATATTGAAAGCCATCCGATAAGAAGACATTGCTGTTCGCTGGTTATAATCATCAGTCATTTCTACCATGAGTGTTTGGTAAGGAACTACAATCACTGTAAGTGCAGTCATATGGGCCATATAACTAATAGAAGTATAGATCAGTTTTGCTATTTCACTCCATGAGTCAGGGATTGCCCAGAGAAAGAAGAAAGTAATACCCAATGGTATTGCTCCCAGCAAAAGGTAAACTCTTCTTCTCCCCCATCTTGATTCTGTCCGATCAGAAACCATACCTACCAGTGGATCTGTAAAGGCATCCCATAATTTTCCCATCAATATTGCCAAACCTGCATATCCGGGTTTCATCCCTACAATATCTGTTAGATAATATAGGTAAAGAAATCCAATGATTGTATTAGAGGATGTGGCTGATATTTCTCCAATACCAAAAAATATTTTTTCACGATATCCTAATTGAAATAGGTATTTATTCATAATTCACTATTCTACATTTCCATAATTACAATTGTGGATCCTTATCAAATTTTTGTGAGCAAATGTGACCAAAATAATATATCTTTAACGCAAATTATATCATTTACATATACTATCCACAAAGATAGAGCGAAAGAAAAATGAAAAAGAAAAATCAACAGGGTCAGGCTTCACAATTTCACAAAATGCCTGAAAACCTGCCAGGGTAAGGCTCTTTGGCAGGAATAGAATTAAATGGTATTATTTTATAATTAATTCTTATATTCTTGATACAGAGAACCGCCCTAATCGATTTTCTTGCAATATCAAAATATTTCTGTTTCTTTGTCTTTTCTCTCCTTTTTTCATATAATAGAATCAAATGAAGATGGATAACTTATATAAAAAAGGTTTACTGCTTGAATATTTTACCATAGGTTATAATCTCATTGAGGCTTTAGTATCAATTGTCCTTGGTAGCATTGTCAATTCCATTGCCTTAGTCGGATTTGGGCTGGATAGTATCGTTGAATCACTTTCTGGTTTAGTTTTAATCTGGCGTTTGAAACAACATGGGAAGATAAGCGAAGAAGAGGAGGAAAGGGTTGAAAGGAAGGCAATGAAATTTATTGCTATTACTTTCTTTGTGCTTGCCCTTTACGTTTTATTTCAATCGGTGAAGAAATTAATCTTTCAAGAAATTCCTAATCCATCCCTTCCGGGTATAGTTGTTGCGACAGTGTCTATATTAGTAATGCCATTGTTAGCCTATCAGAAGTATCGCATCGGTAAAAAGATTCAAAGCAGAGCATTGATTGCTGATTCCAAGGAGACTGTCGCTTGTTTTTTCCTGTCGTTTGCTTTGCTTTTAGGTCTAGGCTTAAATTACCTGTTGGGTTTCTGGCAGGCAGACCCAATAGTGGGACTTATCATTGTGATATTTCTGGCAGCAGAGGGAAGTGAAAATTGGAAAGAATCAAACAAAAAAGATGAACAT
>CAYWJZ010000129.1:0-2611 GCA_964458635.1 uncultured Atribacterota bacterium | reverse complement strand
AAGTGATGAGCTAGACGAATCTTATTTAAAAGATTATAGTTCTTTATTCCTGCCGGATTATGATGATTTTTCTCTGGAAGGAAAGATTACCTTCAACGGAAATGTTAAAGGGCAACCTGAAAACTTTCAAATTGAGGGAAAGGCTTTTTCTTCTGAAATTATTTTTGAAAATATCCCATTTCAAGAAACGGATTGTTCCTTTTTGTTGCATCAAAATGAACTAATCATTGAATCCCTGGAAACACATGAATTGGAATCTTATCTATCAGCTAATGGGAAAATTAACTGGTCTGAAGATGTCCCTTTTTACCAATTCTCCTTAGAAACAGAAAATCTTTCTCTACGGCATTCCTTATTCAATCAGCTAACTTTTCTAGAAGGGTCTTCAGGCACGATAGATAGTCATTTACAAATAGAAAGTCAAAAGCAAGACATCTCTATTGTAAATATTGAAGGTCCATTTAGTGTTAAATCTATAGAAATAGATGGTTTGTCGTTATTTAATCCATTACAGGGAAATATAACATCAACTATTAACTTTTCTGATAAACTATTATCTGTTCAACAATGTGAACTGGAATCCGGCCAAAACCAGGGCTCTCTAAAAGGAGAAATTAATCTTAACGAACTTGTTCAATTCAAAATGGATTTTGAATGTCAAATACCCGAACTAGCCGAGCTAGCCAATTCCATGGGTTTGGAAATACAGCCTGCAGGAAAAGCAAATATAGACGGAACTTTTTATGGTAATTCAAAACAACCCGAAATAAAAGCAGGATTTAACCTACAACAGCTCTCTATCCAGGATAATCTGTTGGGCGGACTGACCGGGGAAGTGATTTATCAACAAGGCATAATTTCACTAGAAACAGTTGAACTAATAAATCAGGATACAAAATTAACCGGAAATGGAAGAATTATTTTACAGGAAACCAGCTATCCGGAAATAGATTTTTCCTATCAGCTGCACACTATTAATATTGATCCATTTATTCAAACAATTACTGACGATATCTCATTATCCGGCTTAACAAACGGTAGTGGCCAGATCAAGGGTATCTGGCCAAAGCTTGCTATTCAGGGAAATTTTCAATTAGAACAAATTTCTTACGAAGACTATTTTTTAGATCAGGGGCAATTTGATTTTCACCTACAACCGGAACAGGAGTTGCTGCCTAAAAATGAAGAGAGTCCTTTTGTAGAATTGTTTAGTTGGGTAGCCCATTCCTATTCCTTTGAGCTAGATAACCTTGAACTAGAAAATGAAAATATGAAGATAAATGCAGAAGGTCAATCCAAAATTGGAGAAGATTATCCGTTTTCTTTAGAAATAGAGTTCGTTCATAAAACACTAGGCAAAATGATTGATTATTTTTATCCCGATGATGAATATTTCAAAATATTTCTGCCATCACAAATAACAGGAAAAGTAAATTTACAAGGGGACATATCTGAACAAAACATTGTCTTATCAGCAATACTTACATCTCAACAACAAGAAAACAATCCCCCTTCTCAGCTAAAATCAACGATTACTGTAAATGATGACGGATGGCTGATTTCAGATTTTAGCCTAATCCAGACTGAAGGACAATTTAGTGCAAAAGGCAACCTGGGTGCTGCCCAAGCTCTTGATATTGAATTTCAGGCTGAGCGCTTAGATATAAACGCACTGATGAACCTGGCAGAGATTGATGAAGAAATACAGGGAATTATGGATATCAAAGGTTTTTGTAGTGGTACCATTGACCAACCGCAAGTTTCTATGACCGCTCAGATTGAAAGCGGATATTTCCGTGAATTTAAATTTGAAGACCTCCTGGGTAATTTCCACTGGGATAGCCAAACAAACGAAATAGAGATAACAGAATTAGACATTGCCCTGGAAGATGGTAATCATATTCAGGCAAAGGGCAATCTACCCTTAGATGTATTTACACTCAGAGAAGAAAGAGAAATCGAGTCATCTATTTCAGAAATTGTTTACCAGGAAATCCCCTTAGATTTTCAAATTAATATGAAAAAAGCCGACCTAAATTTATTAAGACTTTTTTGGAAGGAAGGTTTCTCCGAAATCATGGGAAGTATTGACCTTGAACTATATTTAACTGGCACAACTAAAAATCCACTAATTAACGGAACAATCGATATTAACCAGGGTAAAATTATTATGAATAATCTTCCTATTCAAGTGGAAGAATTGAATAGCAAAATAGAAATATCAGATAATCAGGTCAATATTCGAAATATTCCTTTTATGGCTTATGAAAACAGTTTCAACCTATCAGGTCAATTTGAGATCGTTCATCTTGTACCTGAAAATATTTTTCTAACTATACAAAATGACGAGGAAAAAATTATTTACCAGAATATATTAGAAAGTAATGCCAATTTTTGGGCAGAAATTAGAGGATCATTGTTTGAACCACATATTGGCGGCAAATTAGTTCTCTCTAAAGGTAACCTGAATCTTCAAAATTTGTTGCAGTTATATGAAGAAAGTAATGTTTTCTCATCTAATAACACTGCTAGATATGATAGTTCAGAGAATTACCTCGATTTGGATATTGAAATTGCTGACCCCTTTAGTCTAAAACTACCTGATGCAGAA
>CAYWJZ010000128.1:0-2672 GCA_964458635.1 uncultured Atribacterota bacterium | reverse complement strand
GCAGGAACATTTAATATTTTGTAATGACCTGCACTTATTTATTTAAACAAATATATTGATTGACTTTTTAAATTACATTAATTATAATAATTTAAGTTTTAAAAATGGCAGAATTAAAACAGGGAAATTAATTGAGATGTTAACAATAACAGAGAGTCAGTGATCGGTGTAAACTGATAGTTAATCTCAAAAAACTCTCCTGTAAAATTCCTAAGTGAAAGTTAAATAGCTTAATAGGTAACTTAGGTCGTTTTCAAGCGTTAATTGATTGAAGAGTAGATGGGGCTGTAGCTCAGTCGGGAGAGTGCCTCCTTGGCGTGGAGGAGGTCGCGGGTTCGATTCCCGCCAGCTCCACCATTTATATCTACTGAAAAAGGGTGGTACCACGGGAAATCTCGTCCCTTGTAATAAAAATTAATTGCAGGTGGCGGGTTTTTCTATTTTTATGGGAGAAATGTCAAAATGAAAGAAAGATACGATTTTAAAGAAGTGGAAAGAAAGTGGCAAGAGTACTGGTATAATAAAAAATATTTTGAAAGCACTGTAGATAAAAGCAAAAAAGAATATTATGTATTGGAAATGTTTCCATATCCTTCAGGTGAACCGCATATGGGGCATGTAAAAAATTATGTTATTGGTGATGTTGTTGCTCGTTATAAACATAGTCGTGGTTTTAATGTATTACACCCAATGGGTTGGGATTCCTTTGGCCTGCCAGCGGAAAATGCTGCTATCAAAAATAAAATTCATCCAGCCATTTGGACAAGTAATAATATACAAAAAATGAAGAATACACTCCAATCGATGGGAATAACCTATGATTGGAATAGAGAAATTTCAACCTGCAGCCCTCAATATTATAAATGGACACAATGGATGTTCCTGCAGCTTTTTAATAACAAATTAGCTTATAAGAAGAAAGCCGTAGTCAATTGGTGCCCATCCTGTGCAACAGTTCTTGCTAATGAACAGGTCGTTAATGGCGAATGTGAACGATGCGGGGCAGAAATTAAGAAGAAAGAGTTGTCACAGTGGTTTTTTAAGATTACCGATTATGCACAACAACTTTTGGATGATATAGGTATTCTTGAGGAATGGCCTGAACGTGTCTTGACTATGCAAAAGAATTGGATAGGCCGCAGTGAAGGGGCTAAGGTAAAGTTCAATATTTTAGGAAGTGATGAAACTATGTCTGTTTTCACCACTCGTCCGGATACACTTTTTGGAGTTACCTTTTTTGTTCTTTCTCCTGGACATCCCATGGTTGAAGGGCTCACCAAAAATACTCCTTATGAGGATCAGGTTAAAGAATTCAAAGAAGAGATTAGCAAACAAAATATATCTGAGAAAGATCTGGCAACTACCGAAAAAAAAGGTTGTTTTACAGGAAGATACGCTATAAATCCCCTTAATCAGGAGAAAATTCCTATTTGGGTTGCAAATTATGTTCTGATGGAATACGGAACCGGAATGATTATGGCGGTACCTGCTCATGATCAACGTGATTTGGAGTTTGCTAAAAAATACAATCTTCCGATAAGAGTAGTTGTGCAGCCAAAAAATGGCAACTTATCAGAAGAAACACTTGATGATGCTTATTCGGAAAATGGAATAATGGTGAATTCCGGTCAATTTAACGGCCTTCCGAGTGTGAAAGCGAAGAAGATTATAACGGATTATTTAGAAGAAAATAAAATTGGTAAAAAAGAGATTAATTTCCGGTTAAGAGATTGGCTTATTTCCAGACAACGTTACTGGGGGGCACCTATTCCGATTCTTTATTGTCCACAATGTGGTGTTGTGCCGGTACAGGAAAAAGATTTACCGGTTTTATTACCGGAGGATGTTGATTTTAAGCCTACCGGATTATCTCCTTTAGTATCAAGTGAATCATTTTTATATACAACATGCCCCCAATGTGGAAGTCAAGCTAAAAGAGAAACTGATACCATGGATACTTTTGTTTGTTCTTCCTGGTATTACCTGCGTTTTTGCTCTCCGCACATGGGAAACAAACCTTTTGATGAGGAGGAATTACATTACTGGATGCCTGTAGATCAATATATTGGAGGAGTAGAACACGCTATTTTGCACCTACTTTATTCACGGTTTTTTGTCAAAGCTTTACACGATATGGGATATCTTCATTTTAAAGAACCATTTAAACGTCTTTTTACCCAGGGAATGGTCTGTAAAGATGGAGCAGCAATGTCAAAATCAAAGGGGAATGTGGTTACACCGGGATATATCTTTGAACAATACGGTGTTGATGCTACTAGGTTAATGATACTGTTTGCCAGTCCTCCTGAAGTTGATATGGAATGGAGTGACAAGGGAATTGAAGGAGCCTCACGTTTTCTTAATCGTGTATGGCGGCTTGTAAGACAATACCGAGAATTATTTTTAACAGAAAAAAAGTTTTTCAATAAGGATGTCACTATAGTAAACAACCAAGCCAAAGCTTTACAAAGGAAAACCAACCAAACTATTAAGAAGGTGACTGAGGACATTGAGGAAAGATTTCATTTTAATACCGCAATTAGTGCAATTATGGAATTGGTTAATGAACTATATAGTTATAACCTAAAACCCCTTCAGATGAATGTTCAGGACAAATTAGCAATAAAAGAAGCAATTGAAAATACAATTAAGTTGCTTAATCCTATTGCACC
>CAYWJZ010000127.1:0-2700 GCA_964458635.1 uncultured Atribacterota bacterium | reverse complement strand
AACTGAAAACTGTTTTTAGCTTATCACTCGTTACTTGTTACTAGTTACTTTTTTGTTACTCATCACTGATTTAAGGGAGGGAGAAAAAATGGCTTTACCAAGGCTAACTCAAGAACAGATTAAAGAAAATCCGGAACAACAGTTAAAAAATTTTAAAAAGACCAAAGATTTTTTGATTGCCATTGATACAGACGGCTGTATCACTGATAATATGAATGGAAAACAGATGCTTATTTTCCATCCTCACTTTATGGAGTTCTACCATTTGTGGGGTATTGAGTCATACTTTAGAGAAGTGGCAGAATATTATAATCTATTTTCGGTCGATCGAGGATGTAATCGTTTTATTGCTATCCAGCTTACTCTTAATGCCTTACAAAAGAGAAAAGATGTACAAAATGTACTTGAGCAAAAGAATATTGAATTACCGGACAAAAAACCATTAGATGATTATATAAAATTTACCAAAGATAACAACCTCGGGTTAGGTAATCCCAGCTTAGAGAAATTTGTTAATAACAATCCAGATAATTTTGCTTTATACAAATTACTGGGTTGGAGTGAAGCGGTAAATAGAACTTTTCCTCATATTTCTGCCCAAATACCTCCTTTTGATGGCGTAAAAGAATGTCTGGCCTTGATGGCAAAATGTGCGGATGTGCTGGTGGTATCAAAAACGCCTTATGAGGATCTGGCAAATTATTGGGAAGCCCAGGATATTGCCCAATATGTACAGATAATTGCCGGTCAGGAAATGGGCTCTAAAGGACATCATATTGAGATAGCCAAAAAAGCCGGTAACTACCGGGATGACCAGGTATTAATGCTGGGAGACGGTAATGGTGATTTAAAAGCCGTAAAAGCCAATAACGGCCTGTTTTACCCCGTATCCCCTGGCTATGAACAGGAATCCTGGGATCGTTTCCCGGAAGCGCTGGAGCGTTTTGTCCAGCAAAATTATCAAGGAGAGTTTGAAGACAAATTACTCGAAGAATTCAAAGAGATATTATTGACTACACCACCATGGGAGGAAAGTGATTATAATCACATTGCTTCTTATAAAGAAAAACAGGAAATCAGAAAAGGTTTGTATGAAAGATTTAATCCGGAAGGAAGATTACTAGTTTTGTAGGAAGCAGATGATTGCTGGTTCAGATTTCCTGTTAATAAATATTATTATATAAAAATATTGAATTCTAAATACATGATGGGAAGGTGAAGCTATGTATGATTTTTTTGTTATCGGACATATCTCACTGGATGAAAATATTTATTTGCAAGAAAAAGAAAAAAGTGTAGGTGGGGCAATCCTTTATTCCTCCTCTGTTTATGCCACATTAGGTTATAAAGTAGCTGTTTTAACCAAGCTGAGCTCACCCGACCGTCAGATTATTCGTAAATTGAACGTCCCCCAGGAGGATGTCTTTTTAATTCCTTCAGAAAGAACCACTTCTATCAGAAATGAGTATTTGGATGAAAGTCGAGAAAAAAGAATCAGCACTGCCCTGGCAACTGCCGATCCCTTTCTTCTAACAGACATTCCCGAGAATATAACAGCCCGGATAATTCATCTTGCCAGCCTTATTTATGGCGAATATCAGGCTGATTTGATTCAACTACTTTCCAAAAAGGCCAAAATCGCAGTTGATGTGCAAGGATTTTTGCGTAATGTAGGAGAAAAGGGAAAATTAGTTTATAAAAATTGGGAGGACAAAAAAAATTATCTGCCCTATATAGACTACCTGAAAACTGATGCCGCAGAGGCAGCATATTTAACCGGGGAAACCAGCACCCGGAAAGCTGCCAGGATATTACATCATTGGGGTGCCAAAGAAATCATGATTACCCATCACACTGAGGTTCTGGTCTATGATGGAAAGAATTTCTTTATTTATCCCCTGAAACCAACAAATTTATCCGGCAGAACCGGTCGCGGAGATACCTGTTTTTCCTCCTATCTTTCCGAAAGATTGAATAAAAAAATCGACCAATATCTATTGTTTGCTGTGGCACTGACCTACATGAAATTGGCAAATCCCGGGCCATTTACAGGAACAAGGACAGATGTCGAACATTTCATCAGGGATAATTACTAAAACCTTCTCCCTCCTATCATTTACTTTCCCTGTATTTAACGTTATATTATATATAATGTATCTATTTGATTGATTAATTGCTTAGTTAATCTGTTTAATTATTTTTGCAAGGGAGAATTTACTGATGAAAATAACCGATAATTTAGTTAAGTGGATAATAAATACCAAATATGAAAATATTCCCAGGGATGTTATCCATGAGGCAAAAAGATCTTTGTTTAATTGGCTTGGAGTAGCCATAGGTGCCTGTTACCATCCCTCGGTAGAAATAATCTTATCCCTGGCTGACGAAGTAGGTGGCAAAGAACAAGCGAGCATTTTAGGTAGAAAGGAAAAATTAAATGTTTTATTTGCCTCTTTAGTAAATGGCATGACCTCACATATTTTTGATTTTGATGATACACATTTAGAGACAGTTTTGCATCCCAGTTCACCCGTTGCCCCCGTAGTCTTTTCCTTAGGAGAGCTATATAATTTAAAAGGTGATGATCTCTTGACGGCATTTATATTAGGAGCAGAGGCAGAGTGCAGGATTAGCCAGGCAGTTTGTCCTGATCATTATAATGTTGGTTGGCATGTAACTGCTACAGCAGGAAATTTTGGA
>CAYWJZ010000126.1:0-2715 GCA_964458635.1 uncultured Atribacterota bacterium | reverse complement strand
TTATATAGAAATAAGAAAGTAATAGATAAAATATCCATGAAAAAAGTACTTAAATTAATTTTTATTCTTTTTATATTTTATATCAGTGCTCTGCCTGTTTTTGGTGAAAAAAATAGAGAACTTTCCATTGTTTCCGGAGTGGTCCCTCATCATCTGCTGGCAAAAGAAATTATAGAAGATTTTTTTGAATCTGTCGCTGGGCAAGAACAACATCCTGAAACGATTATTCTTTTAAGTCCGGATCATTTCAATTGCTCAGCTCTTGAGAAAGATTACTCCTTTATAAGTATTAATTGGGAAACAGACAACATAAAGCTTGATGGGATATCCGCTGATCATAAATTATTAAAAGAGCTCTCACTCAGTAATAATATTATCCCTAACCATAATGCTGTATTAACAGAATTTGGAATTACCAACCTATTACCTTTTATTAAGAAATATCTTCCGGAAACAAAAATAATTCCTGTTCTTATACCGGGAAATATCTCAAGGGAACAACTAAATCATCTGACATCAACGATTGATATGTTTGCTCCTGCTAACACTTTACTTGTTGCAAGTGTTGATTTTTCCCATTATCTCCCGGCTGCTGCTGCTGAGTTTCATGATGCAAAAAGTATTAGAGTCTTGTTGAACTTTGAGGAAAATGAATTTGAAAATATTGAGGTGGATAGCTGGCAATCATTGTATGCTGTTCGATTATTTGCAAAATTGCGGAAAAGTGAAAAACCGATTATTATTGCCCATAAAAATTCTGTTGACTTTTTACCCTGTGATTTTAATTCTACAACCTCTTATTTTAGTGTTGTTTTTCAGAAAGGAAAAGAAAATAAGTATATTAAAACAGAAACTGTCCTTCTGGCTGGGGATATGATGCTGGACCGGGGTATGGAAGAACTAATGAAACAAAACAGCGTCTATTATCCTTTTCAAAAAATTGTGCAATTATTAAGGGGTGTTGATATTGTTTTTGCCAATCTGGAGGGAACTTTGGTGGAAAATCCGCCGGAATTTACCGGTGCTGAATTGAAATTTTCTTTTCATCCAGATGTGCTGGAAGGCGTTAAATGGAGCCAGATTAATTTGCTTTCCATTGCTAACAATCATATTTACGATATGGGAAAAGAAGGTTTGAAAGAAACAAAAAGCTGGCTGCAAGAATATCGGATTAATTTTGTTGGCTCTCCCTTTTCCGGTTCAATCGATAAAAATAATAATCCAGCTTATAGTGAACAGTCTGTCTTTTTATCCTTTAACAGGGTACTGCCATATATCGATTATCAGAGAGAAATAATCAAAGAAGTGCAAAAAGTAAGACAATCTAATCCTGGGAAATTTATCATCGTAAGCATGCATTGGGGCAATGAATATGAATTAACCAGCTCTTATGCTCAAAGGGAATTAGCCTGCAAGGTAATTGCTTCCGGTGCTGATGTTATTGTTGGGCATCATCCTCATGTAGTTCAGGAAATTGAATTAATACAGGATAAACCGGTCTTTTATTCGTTGGGAAATTTCATCTTTGACCAACCGTTTATGCCAGAAACCAAAGAAGGATTAGCGGTTGGTTTAACTATTTCGTCTGATAAACTCACCTTTCGACTCTTTCCAATAAAAAACCAGAAAGGTCAGCCAATACTGATGAGCCAAAAGGAAGCTGAATTATTTCTGAAAAATCTGGCAGAGAAATCTGATAGAAGGTTATGGGAAAATATTAAAAAAGGTATAATAGAATTAGAACTGGTAGATTAAAGAAAAATCAGGAGGTTTAGAAATGAAAAAATCAAAAGAAAATATTTTTAATCATAAAGGCAGAAATATACTGTCTATTCCCATAGCAATCATAATAATATTATCTTCTACAGTTTCTCATTCTCTGGCAAATACAAACCCTCTTAATAAACAGCTAATCAACCCGAAAGAATTTATTATGGAACCACTTGGAGTCAATGCTGATATTCCTGGCTTTCCCCTACCCTTAAATACTAATAAAATTGAAAACTACCAGGATTTTTTTGAAAAAATACCTTTAACCCCGGAAGGATTAAACTTACTAGAAAAAAATGCCTTTGTAGTTCTTCCTACCCCTCTTGATATTGCCGAACAGGAAGTCTTGTTGGACTTCAGCCGGGAAATGGCTAATCCCAAGGATGATTTTGTTGCCTATTATCAGGTATTGAAAAATATAGATGTACCTATTTTTATTACTTCAGATTCCCTGCTGCACTATTATCACATCTTTTTCGATACGACTTTAATGCGCCTGGAACGAGATCTTTTTTATCGGGATATCTGGGAAATCAGCAAAGAATTGTTTAAGACATCACTACAGATTTACCATCAGTCTGAGGGTGATTTAAAAGAAGCAGCCAGGAGAAACGTGGCTTATCTTTCTGTAGCTTTAGAACTTTTAAAACCCGACAAAAGCCAGGTTATCAGCGACGAAATACTTAGAGAGGAATACTGTTCTTCGGAAATGGAACCGGAAATTTGTGAAATGACGATAGCCGGAGTGCAGGATATTTACGGCGAGCAGGCCAGCTACCAATACTTCAGTGAAGAGGAATATCAATATTACTATTTCGATGTGCCGGAATTTGTACAGGATTTAGTTCAGACTGAAATCAAACTCATCGAAGAACACAAAGGCTGGGAATATTCTCCCATTTTTATTTATCAGGAGGACTACTCCCAATATGTTCCCCGGGGACA
>CAYWJZ010000125.1:0-2860 GCA_964458635.1 uncultured Atribacterota bacterium | reverse complement strand
CGATGGATGTTTGAGCGCGGATTGATTGATAGAATGTTAGATGTTGAAACATCTTTTAGCAATAAATTCTTACCAAAAGAGGAGAAATAAGATCGAGTTAAAAGTCAGTCATTTTAAGCAAAAATACGAAGGCATGCTAATTATTGATGATGTCTCTTTTTATCTGGACGAAAATGAATTTGTAACCTTGATTGGCCCCAGTGGTTGTGGGAAAAGCACTATCTTTAATATGATCGGCGGAATTGTTGCTATAGATGAGGGTAAGGTTTTTATTGACGGTGAAGATTGTACCGGAGAAGCTGGCCATGTTAGTTATATGTATCAAAAAGATTTGTTATTACCCTGGAAAAAAGTGATAGACAATACTGCATTACCTTTATTTATAAAAGGTGAACGTGTAAGTGAAGCACGTAAAAAAGTGACTCCCTATCTTGAATTATTTGGCCTCCAGGGTTTTGAATATAAATATCCTTTTCAATTATCTGGTGGTATGCGACAGAGGGCAGCCTTGTTAAGAACCTATATGTTTTCAAAAGATATTTTGCTTTTAGATGAGCCATTTGGAGGATTGGATGCCATTACTCGTTCCAAGATGCAGAGCTGGTTGTTACAGGTTATTGAAAAAATAAAAGCCTCTGTCCTATTTATTACCCATGATATTGAGGAAGCAATCTATCTTTCTGATCGTATTTATGTTCTTTCTGCCCGACCGGCTAAAATTAAGGAAGAAATTAAAATCACTTTACCGAGACCCAGAGAAAGGGAGATCGTTACCACTAACCAATTTAATCGGATTAAAAGACATCTTTTGTCTAATTTATCTTAAAAAGGAGAAAAAATGGCATTATTTGATCAAGAAGCAGAAAATTATGATAAATGGTATGAGACTAAAATGGGGTCACACGTTGACAGGGTAGAAACAAACTGTGCTTTTCGTCTTTTCCAGGTTAAATCTGGTATGCGGATTTTGGATGTTGGTTGTGGAAGTGGGAATTTTAGTTTGAAACTGGCTCATAAGGGAGCAATAGTTACCGGGATTGATGTTTCTGAGAAAATGCTAGCTATAGCCGTTGAAAAAGCAAATCAAGAAAAGGTAGATATTAAATTTGTTCAAATGAATAGTCTGGCCTTACAATTTCCGAATGAACATTTTGATGCGGTAATATCTATGGCTACCATAGAATTTATTCCTGAACCTCAAAAGATGATTGAAGAAATGTTTCGGGTATGTAAAAGAGGTGGACCTGTTTTAGTAGGAACGATTAATCGAGAAAGTGATTGGGGTAGATTATATCAAAATCCCGAATTTCAGAAAAACGTTCCCATCTTCAAGCATGCTTATCTTAAATCTCCTGAAGATATAAGTAAGTATAGAAAAGATGCTTTGATTAAAGTAAGAGAATGCCTTTTTATACCTCCGGATACTCCTGATTCAGAAATCAGTGAAGATAAAGAAAAAGAGTTAGCATCGCGTAAACGAGGAGGTTTTTTCTGTGTTTTATGGCAAAAGTAACCAATAAAAAGGTACACCTCTTTTAAAACCTTCTTAAAACCACCCGCTTTGCGGGTGCGATATTTACTTTCTCCCCGTGTGTGATAGAATATTAGCAGGGTAAATTAAAGAAAGAAAGAAAGGAATAAATAACAATGAGAGTAACTGCTAGTGTGGTCAGTGGAATTATTTTATTAATATTGGGCTTTGTTTTATTATTTTCTAACATTCTGGGTATTAAAATTAATTTTTTCCGTTTATTTCCGGGTGTTATACTGGTGATTTTGGGTATCGTGGTTTTGTTTGGCCAGTTTGGTGGGCATCATGAGGTTATTTTTGATCGAAAAAAGATAGATATAAATGAATCTCTGGGAGAAAAAAATATTATTTTTGCTGAAGGGATTATTGACCTTAATGATCTGCCCAAAATGGAATCAACTGAAAAGATAAAAATTAATGTTATTTTCGGTTCAGGTAGGTTAATTCTCAATCCCGAAATTCCTTCAGTAATACATGCCAGTTCTGTATTTGCTAACCTGGAACTACCACAACATTCAGTCAGTTTTATTGGTTCAACCGAATATCGGCTAGGGGATATCCAGCCTAACCAGCCTTTTTTAGATATTGAAGTAAATGTAATTTTTGGTCAACTAAAAGTGATCAAACCAGAACCAGAATAAGAATAACAAAAAAATACGTGTAACAACAATGAAATTATCTTCAGAACAAATAATAGACAGGACAGTAAAGTTCGTACAGGATTTTTTCCGGAAAGAAAGAACCGGACATGATTGGTGGCATACCTATAGAGTAAAGAATTTAGCTTTAAAAATTGCCACAGAAGAGGGTGCAGATGTTTTTATTGTAGAAATGTCAGCCTTACTTCATGATATTAGTGATTACAAATTTTTTAATGGCAACGAAGAGAAAGGGCAAGAAGTTTTGGAAAAATTTTTAAATTCCTTATCTTTATCTTCCAGAATAATCCGGCAAATTCTGGATATCACCAGTCATGTTTCTTATATGAAAAGCCTTTCCAAAGAAAAATACTTACCTTCTAACCTAAAGACAGTGGAGTTTATGGCAGTTAATGATGCTGATCGGCTTGATGCCATGGGTGCCATCGGTATTGCCCGTGCGTTTACCTATGGTGGTTATTACCATCGACCAATCTATAATCCTAATATACCTCCTAATATAGGTATTTCTCGGGAAGAATACAAAACAACCAATGCCCCGTCTATTAATCATTTTTATGAGAAACTTTTAAAACTAAAGGATTCTATATATACTGCTTATGGGAAAAAATTGGCAGGTGGCAGACATCGGTTTTTAGAAATATACCTGGAACATTTTTTTGCCGAATGG
>CAYWJZ010000124.1:0-2883 GCA_964458635.1 uncultured Atribacterota bacterium | reverse complement strand
GAATACTGCGGATCTTGTCCTTATTATATGGCTGATTTAGAAGACCCGTACAAAAACATCTTTGTGCCCATGATAGTCAAAGACTATCTAGTTGGAATCATTACCACTACCGTGAAAGCCGAACATGAAATGACTCCAGCAGAAATTGAAATGTTAAAGGAATTAGCCGGAGACCTTGGTTTTGCCCGGAATAAGTTTCTGGCTGAAGAGAAAGTTAAAAAGGCCATGAATGTCACCATTGAGACCATTTCCAATATTTCGGAAACCCGGGATCCCTATACCTTCGGACATCAGCATAGAGTCTATCGGTTATCCAGGGCTATAGCCAAAGAACTTAATCTGCCTCGCTCGGAAAGAGAAGGGGTTGGTATTGCCGCTTTGATCCATGATATTGGTAAAATGAGCATTCCCTCGGAAATCCTGACCAAGCCGGGAAGTCTAAGCGAGATAGAATTTAACCTAATCAAAGAACATCCCCAGACAGGTTATGAGATCTTAAAAAAGATTGATTTCCCCTATCCCATAGCGCAAATAATTCTGCAGCACCATGAAAGAATAAACGGCTCCGGTTATCCCCAGGGCCTGAAAGGAGATGACATCCTTTTGGAAGCCAAGATTATCGCAGTTGCCGATGTGGTAGAGGCTATATCATCCCACCGTCCTTACCGCCCATCTCTGGGTATCGATACTGCCCTGGATGAAATCAGCAAAAACAAAGGAACTCTTTATGATTCGGAAATAGTAGATGTTTGTGTAAAATTATTCCAGGAAAAGGGATTTAAGTTTGAATAAAAGCAAACTTATTCAACATAGCACAAATACAGGGCGGTTTTTGGTTCTCGAATGCACTTTCATCCTTGCTGAGCCATACATCAGTAGGGTATTCACGGGAAATGTCTTTCTGGCTGGTAACAAATGTCGAAGATTAGATATTATTCTTTCTCTTTTTCCCCCAATTCAAACAAGCGTAAACTCTTATCCGAAAAATCATGGGCAATTCTATCCTTTCCGGCCTTTTTAGCCCGATATTGGAATTGATCGAGTCTTGCGGTAAAACTGTTCGCCGTTTCTCCCTTTTTAAGTGTGGCAACACCAAAACTGCAAGTAAGCCTCTCAATTGGTTTAAATTCTGCATTTCTAATACAATCTTGTCCCCGGTAAGCCAGTTGGATTGCTGAATTAAGGTCAGTATTGGGAAGTAAAATAATAAATTCTTCACCACCCCAGCGAAAGAGCAAATCGCTTTCTCTGATAATTCCCCTAACTAGCAAGCTGATTTTCTTTAAGACTTTATCTCCTTCTAAATGACCAAATTTATCATTGATTACCTTAAAATTATCCAAATCAAACATAATAGCGGATAGGGGAAGTTGATATCTTTGGGCTCTGGATATTTCTTTATCTATTTCTTCATCAAACTTCAGGCGATTATAGGTGTCGGTTAAGGAATCTACAGTAGAGATTCTGCGCAATTCCTGAGCTGCCTGAAACTGCATTCTCTGCAGACGGTTAAGCCGTCTTGTGGTTAAGGCACAAAAGATAATAATCAATATTGAAAATACCAGTAATCCCCAGGAATAACTGGAAATGGAAAATAAGTCTCTTAAAAGTGCAATAAAGAAAAAACCTCCGGTTAACAGAAGGGACATGAATACTTTGATGACAAAACGATTGGGAATGATAAAAAATATAGCTAGAATAATCACTATAAGTCCCTGCTGGTGAATCACCGCATCCGGATGTTCATAAAATAAGAGTAAACTCCAGGTGAGGATAGATCCAACAAACTCATAGACTGAAGAGAAAATATAGAGGTAATGCGGCATATGTTGTATTCGAAGAAAATAGAGAATAGAAAGAAGCAGAAAAAGCATTCTGATAAGGAAAATAATGGTCAAGCTTCCCCAATCCTCAATAAGGAAATAATCCGGAATGATAAATAATAAAAATATAAAACTAATCAATAGCAGATTTCGGCGGAAGTGCCTGACAGTTTCTTCCAGCATATAGGAAAAGAATTTATTTTCTAATTCAACTTCATTAAATTCTCCGGTTATTGCAGATATTCTTTCACTATAATGATTCATCGTTTCTGTATTCATTATTCCTTCTTTCTTTTCTATCTTGCGGGACATCCTCTTCTGTATCTACATGAATGGTGGTGTCTACAGACAATTCTGTATTGATTATTTTTTCCAATTTCGTAGTAATTTGATGAGCCTCTCTGAGCTTCATCTCTGCCGGTAAAACAATATGGAAAGTTAATTCACGATGATTGCCATATTTATGTAAATGAATATGGTGTAATCGTAGGTTATAAGAGGTCTTTTCTTTTACCAATTTTTTCAATTTTTTGATAAAGGATTCTTTCGGTTTTTCCCCGATAAGGGTACTCGCGGTATCTTTTAACAGTTCATAGGCAATTTTAGCAATGATAAGAGAGATAACCATTCCCATTACTCCGTCTATCCACCAGAAATAAGAACTGACAAAAATACCCACGATGATCATCAGGTTAGTAAGGGCATCACTGCGATGATGCCATCCGTCGGCAATAAGAGAATCAGATTCTATTTTTTTGCCATTCCAAATGGAAAACTGAGCCATCAATTCTTTGATAAAAAGAGAAATGATAAAAATGATTAAAGCTGTTTGGCTGTACTGAGCTGATTGTTCTTGAATTAATCTGGAAAAAGATTCTATCATAAAGTTAAATGCCACCAATGACAGGAAAATAGCAATAACCATTGAAGATATGACCTCTAAGCGGCCATGGCCGAAGGGGTGTTCTCTATCCGGTTGTTTGGCCGCCATTTTAATTCCCACTAATACTACAATTGAAGTTATTGAATCACTCAGGGTATGCCAGGCATCTGCCAGAAT
>CAYWJZ010000123.1:0-2923 GCA_964458635.1 uncultured Atribacterota bacterium | reverse complement strand
AAACCATTAATACCAACTTTTATTTTAGCCATAGGTTTAAAAATTAATAAATTATTGAATTAAAAAAATTACTTACTGTTTTTTTCTATAACAGGATTGCAAACTTATATATAAAAAACAAATGATACAAAAAAATGAAAGTTTGAAAAGTTAAGAGAATATTAAATCTTTTCGGAAGAGCAGAATATGAGAACATCCATTGTGTTAATTGAGGATGGTACTTACAGCCTGTAAACTAAAAATCATCCTGATCTCTTCCCGCTTTCCTTTGTTCCCGGATTATATCTCTTTGCTTATTCCTTTCTCTCAATCTGTCCCATATAGTGGTTCGTTGGGCTTGGGCAGCTGCACTAATGTCGATAGACTTACCGAAGCGGTAACCTGCAAAAAGATTCAAAAAGAAAAACTGATTGGATTCGGTGGCCATTATCGGAATTTCTTTGGGGAAGATGTCAATTCCTGCACCAAACTCAATAGCATTAATATTAATGTTCCTTCTGGAGTATTCAAAATTAAAACCAAATTTCGCTGACACTCCCGGAATAATTGAGATCTCATCAATGCCCTCAAAAAAAGATGCTTTCCCGAATATATTGGACTGATGGACGGAGGTGTTGAATTTCTCTACTTTCGTGTAATATTCATATGGCACACCGGTGGAATAATAAATTTCATAATAGACAGGCTTTAAAAAGACTATCGTGGGTCCTGCCGAATAAAAATACATGACGGAAATACTTCCGACATCATTTTTACTGTAGATCTTAGATCTTCGTCCCTTTTGTCCTTTTTATTCATGAAAATACTTAATCTTGCCGTATAAATCGCTCTTATTTGACTAAAAACTATTTTACATTTTTATTTAAAAGAGACCGGAAATTTTGCCATCTGCATCTATATCTATATCTTCTGCAGCAGGCTTTTTCGGCAGACCGGGCATCTTCAATACAGGTCCGGTAGAGGGCACTACAAAACCGGCACCGGCAGAAAGGGTTACATTTCTAACTGAGACTTCAAATCCGCTAGGCCGACCTTTTAAATTAGGTTTATCTGAAATTGAATTCTGCGTTTTAGCCATGCAAATCGGAAGATCTCCATAACCCTTTTCTTCCAATTTGACTATCTGAGCATCTGCTTCATCAGAATAATTGACACCATCGGCTCCATATACTTCTGTAGCGATAGTTTCACTTTTTTCTTTCAGAGAAGCTTTTTCATCATACAGGAATTCAAACTGGCTTTCTTTATTTTCAAAGACATCAAGAACTTTTTCAGCCAGTTCTTCGCCACCTTCACCACCTTTAGCCCAGACTTCGGAGAGGGCAACATCTACACCGAGCTTATTACATTTTTCCCGGACAAGTTCAAGTTCAGCTTCGGTATCATCGGGGAACCTGTTGATAGCTACAATAGCAGGAACACCAAATTTGCCGATGTTCTCGATATGTTTTTCCAGGTTTTCTATACCGGCTTCCAGGGCATCAAGATTTTCTTCGGTCAGATTATCCACTCCAACCCCACCGTGCATTTTCAGGGCTCTTATGGTAGCCACAATTACGGTTGCATCCGGATGCAGGTCAGCATATCTGGATTTAATGTTGTAGAATTTCTCGGCTCCCAGATCAGCACCAAAACCGGCTTCAGTTACAGATATATCTCCCAGTTTCATGGCCATTTTGGTAGCCATTACACTGTTACAACCATGAGCAATATTGGCAAAAGGACCACCATGGACAAAAGCCGGAGTGTTTTCCAGAGTTTGAACCAGGTTAGGTTTAATTGCATCCTTGAGCAGAGCGGTCATGGCACCTTCCATATTCAGATCCCCGGCAGTTACCGGCTGATCATCAAAGGTATAACCAATAACAATTTTGCCGATTTTTTCTTTCAGTTCAGATAAATTATTGGCCAGACAGAGAATAGCCATGATCTCAGAAGCAACAGTGATAATAAATCCATCTTCTCTGGGCAGACCATTACCTGTACCACCCAGACCAATCACAGCTTCCCTAAGGGCACGATCATTCATATCAACAACACGGGGCCATTCAACTTTAGTGGGGTCAATACCCAGTTCATTACCCTGTTTAATGTGATTGTCAATAGCGGCAGAAAGCAGATTATGAGCAATACCGATGGCATGAATATCACCGGTAAAATGCAGGTTAATATCTTCCATAGGAATAACCTGGGCATATCCTCCTCCGGCAGCACCACCTTTTACACCCATGGTTGGACCAAGAGAAGGTTCCCTAATGGCAATCACAGCATTTTTGCCCAGCCGGTTTAAGGCCATTCCCAGACCAACACTGGTCGTTGTTTTACCTTCACCCGCAGGGGTGGGGGTTATAGCAGTAACCAGTACAAGTTTACTATCTTCCTCATCTTCTCTTTCTTTAAATACATTCAGTTTGACCTTGGCCTTATTCTTTCCATACAGCTCAAGGTCATCTTCACTTAATCCCAATTTGTCCGCTATTTCCACAATTGGTTTCATTTTTGCAGCCTGTGCAATTTCAATATCACTTTTCATTTTAACATCCCCCTTTTTATAATATTATTATATTTTTTTGCAGACTTATTAATAAGTTGCGGAATATTTATTTTGATCTATAAACCCACCTCCCTGCTTTTCAAAACCTGATATTGCTATTATATATTTCAATTCCCAATTAATAAAAAAATCATCATGATTACTTCCCACTTAATTTTATTCTATATAAATGGAAAAAATCCTTCTTTGAAAATAATATTTTTCACAATTGTCACAAAAAGTTCAAAATTATTATTAGCACAACTATGTAAGCCTGATAGAAGCCAGCTCAAAGGCTGGCTTCAAATAAGGGTACTATTCATTTTCTCCGCTTTGCTTTTCAGTATTTCTTGTCTTTTCTTTACCTGGTTGTTCACTATTTACTTTATC
>CAYWJZ010000122.1:1371-3063 GCA_964458635.1 uncultured Atribacterota bacterium | reverse complement strand
AAAGATATGAATCGTGATTATATTGATATTTTTCATTTACATGCAGCAAGAGAAGATAAAAATGTTTTTCAGAAAAGGGAAGGAGCTTTGTCTTGTCTTGTTGATCTAAAAAAAGAAGGTATTATCAGGGCAGTTGGGATATCAACACATGCCCTGGAAGTAGTGGAAAAAGCTTCGGAAGTTGAA
Organism: uncultured Atribacterota bacterium; assembly: GCA_964458635.1. Taxonomy (GTDB): domain Bacteria; phylum Atribacterota; class Phoenicimicrobiia; order Phoenicimicrobiales; family Stramentimicrobiaceae; genus CAYWJZ01. Next base: position 2,877 of record CAYWJZ010000122.1, on the reverse strand, counting down.
GATATTGATGTAGTGTTTCCAATTATTAATCAAATTGGGTTGGGTATTATAGGAGGCACACCTGAGGATATGATTCTTGCCATCCGAAAAGTATATCGATCCGGTAAAGGTATTTATGCCATGAAAGCCCTGGCCGGTGGTTATCTAATTAATCAGATTGAAAAAGCAATTTTTTTTGTGAGAGAAATTAAAGAAATTAAATCTACAGCTGTGGGCATGGTTCATTCTCAGGAATTAGAAGTAAATTTAAAGATATTTGAAAACAAAAAAATTGATCAGGATGAATTAATCAAGGTAGGTGGAAACAGAAAGAAACTCAAGGTTTCCAGGTTCTGTAAGGGTTGTGGTACCTGTGTTGAGGTCTGTCCTAATCATGCTTTATCCATAAAGAACGGAAAAGCCTTTGTGGATTACAATTCTTGTCTAACCTGTGGTTATTGTGTACCCCATTGTCCCCTATTTGCACTGAGGATTGTTTAATATTAAACTAATGAATCTTAATTAAAGTTGAATACATTTAAGGTACAATCAATTTAAGCTTTTTTGGGAGAATTTTAACATGATAAGTTTTCTGTGCGCTAAGTATTTCTCCGGCGACTTGAGCTGTTACCGGTCTATTGGCTTCTACTAAAATTTCTTTTCCGCGGAAAAAACTGACTTCCCGTACATCCCGATGAGTCCCTTTGATTGCTTTTGGTAATAAGTGCAGGCATCGCAATCTACCCATTTTTCTGATGATACAGATGTCCAGTAAACCGTCATCTATCTCAGCATCTGGGGCAATATTAAATTTACCACCTTCTATTCTACCGTTGGCAATTGCCAGAAATAAGATTTCTCCTTCAATTATCTCACCGTCTATGGTGATTTTTGCCTGAAAAGAAGGAAGAGGAGATAACAGTTTTTGGATAGCTGCAAACACATAAACATAAGCACTTAAAGTTTTCCAATGGGGATGGTTTGTCTTTATTTGATTGGCCAGAGCAGTTATTTCAGCATCAAAACCGATTCCGAAGACATTTACAAAATAGATCTGGTTATTAATTAATCCCACGTCGATATTTTTTGTATTACCTTCTTTGATTACCTGGCATGCTTGGTAAATCTCGGTAGGGATAGAGGTACTTTTTATAAAATCATTAGCCCATCCACCCGAAATTATTCCCAGTGGTGGTTGTTTTACTGAAGGAAGAATCCCATTGATGATTTCATTAATAGTTCCGTCTCCACCTACTGAAACAATCTGATCTGTACTTCTATTTGCAATCTGATAAGCTAAAGATGTTGCACCTTCTGAGGAGGTAGTCCAGCTGGTATGGTATGATATATTCATCGCCTCAAAATATTTTAAAATTTCCGGAACTAGCTTTTCCGGTTTTCCACCTCCAGCCGTTTGATTGATAATCAGTTTAGTATTCAATAATAATTCTCCTTGCTTAGATATTCAGATTTAACATATTATAAATCAATTGCCGGATATAGCCAAATGGTTTTAACAGAAAAAAG
>CAYWJZ010000122.1:0-1271 GCA_964458635.1 uncultured Atribacterota bacterium | reverse complement strand
GGTTCTTAATGGCTATTTGAGAATTATTTTAAAAATGATGAAAAAATGATAAGATAAGTAAATAGAAATCTTGAGGGAAGAAAAATGGACCTTTTTCACCAGAATGTAAAAAAAACAAAAAAATCAGCTCCATTGGCAGACCGAGTACGACCAAAAAGTTTAGATGAGTTTATAGGGCAGGAGAAGATTATTGGCAAAGGAAAGCCCTTGCGTATTGCTATTGAAAAAGATCAATTGCAGTCAATCATTTTATGGGGACCGCCAGGTTCAGGCAAAACAACTCTTGCTATGATTATTGCCCAAATGACTAAAAGTTATTTTATAAAATTTAGTGCTGTTACCTCTGGTATCCCGGATTTAAAAAAAATAATCAAAGAAATTCAACAACGATGGACCTACCACCAGCAGAAAAGTATTCTTTTTGTGGACGAAATTCATCGCTTCAATAAAACACAACAAAACGCCTTTCTTCCCTATGTGGAAGACGGGACAATCATCTTGATTGGTGCAACTACTGAGAATCCCTCTTTTGAGGTGATTTCACCTCTATTATCTCGTTCAAATATCTATGTCCTGGAATCTCTTACCAATGAAAATTTGTATCATATTATCCGGCGTGCCTTAAAAGATAAGAAAAGTGGTTTAGGAGATCTACCTATAGAGATCGATGATAAGGTGATTCATTTAATCGTTCAGCTTTCCTACGGAGATGCTCGAATAGCTTTAAATATATTAGAATTTGCTGCTACAGTTCCTTCTCCCGGTCCTGAAGGAATAATCAAGATAGACCAAAAGTTGGTACAAGAGATTATACAAAAAAAGAGTCTCCGCTATGATAAAAGCGGAGAAGAGCATTATAATATTATTTCTGCCTTACATAAGAGTATGCGTGACTCTGATCCGGATGCAGCCTTATATTGGATTACCCGCATGATTGAGGCAGGTGAAAATCCTCTCTATATTGCCAGGAGACTTATCAGGTTTGCTTCTGAGGATGTGGGCAATGCTGATCCTACAGCTCTTTCAGTTGCCATTTCAGCAATGCAGGCAGTTCATTTCTTAGGCATGCCGGAAGGAGATTTAGCTCTCATTCAAGCTGCTACTTATCTGGCTAATGCCCCAAAAAGTAATGCGCTTTATAAGGGAAGACAAATTGCCGGACAGGATGTTAAGAAATATGGTCACCTACCTGTACCATTGGTCATTCGCAATGCTCCTACAACTATGATGAAAGAAATGAATTATGGAAAGGGTTATCAATATGCCCATGA
>CAYWJZ010000121.1:0-3085 GCA_964458635.1 uncultured Atribacterota bacterium | reverse complement strand
GGCTGAATCAAGATAAATAAAATCAACGTCCCTTAATCCGGTAAAGGTGTTTTTAAATAAAGGCAGAATGATTCGTAAAATAATAGCAAAAATAGCCGGTTGAAAACCAATGCCCAGTAGAGGGACAACTATTGCCACCACGGCAAAACTGGGAATTGCCTGAATCAGATTGGCAAAAACCAGCAAAACAGAAGCCAGGTAGCGATTATAAAGAGATATAACGGCTAAGGGTATGGCAATAATAATAGAAACCAAAAGTGCACTATAGGCTAAAAAAAGATGTTCACCAACAGCATTTAATATAATAGCATAATTAATCATATCCATACCTTCGATTTAAGGTTTTTTCAATCCAACTGCCAATGGAATCAACCAGGACTGCCAGAATGCCAATCCATATTCCGGTAACAAGAATAATGTCTTTATCATAAAGGTGAATTCCGGTCTGAATGGGACCACCCAGCCCCCCGGCTGCAATTAATCCCCCCAGGGTTACTACTCCCATGGTAAAGACAATGGAAATTCTGATACCCGCAGCAATCATGGGCAGGGCAAGAGGTATGCGAATATTCCAGAGAATTTCTTTTTCTGCCAGCCCCATTGCCCGGGCACTTTCCAGATATTGTTCATTGACCTGGGTTAATCCTACGTAGGTATTTCTGGCTACCGGTAAGATAGAATAGAGGATAGAGGCTATTATGGTTGGTTTGAAACCGATACCAAAAAAGGGCATCAGTATAACCAATAAAACTAATTCCGGAATCGTTTCAATCACGTTAAGTAGATTCAAAACAATATCCGATAAATTTTTTTTATTATAAAGGAAGACACCAATGGCTACCCCTATAGCAATAATAATTAACAAAGCAATAAAAACCATAGAGAGGTGTTCAATTGTCTTGATACCCAATTGCTGTGTTTTCCACACATATGCTATCATATTAAATCAACCTTGTTAAAAGCTCGTCAGCCAGGAGAATGCCTTTTGGTTCATTTTCCATTACAATACCAATAAAATTGTTATTATTTTTCATAATATCCATAGCAATAGCTACTGATTCATCTGGTTTAAATACTGGTACCTCTGAAGATAATTTACTCAAATTTTTATCTGGGTTAGCATATAATTCATTTAGCTTAATTGTTCCAATATACTGCTGGTTTTCTAAAACTATTCCGAATTCAATTTCAGCTTCCCGCATTTTTTTTATGGTAGATTCAATTGTCTGGTTTGTCCGAAAGATATATTTTTCCTCTAAGGGGAGCATAAGATCCTGCACTGTTAAATTATCCAGATGCCTGAATTTCTTCTTGGAATCCACGATATCCGCAATAAAATCATTGGCCGGGTTAACCAATAATTCATTTTTCCTGGCCAGTTGAATAAGTTTTCCGTTTTTTAGGACGGCAATCCGGTCACCAAGGCGAAAAGCCTCTTCAATATCATGGGTAACAAAAATGATGGTCCTTTGCAGTTTTTCTTTGATATGGATAAATTCTTCCTGCAGCTGCTTCCTCAAAATGGGATCCAGTGCCCCAAAAGGTTCATCCATTAACAACAAAGGTGAATCCATGACCATTGCTCTTGCCAGTCCGATGCGTTGTTGTTGTCCTCCGCTAAGTTCTTTTGGTCGACGATTGATGAATTGCTTAGGTGAAAGTGAAACCAGTTCCAATAACTCTCTTACCTTACCGGTGATTTTTTTTTCACCCCAACCTTCCAGTTTGGGAACTAATCCAATATTTTCTTTAACTGTCATATGGGGAAACAGGCCGATTTGTTGAATTACATAACCAATATTCTTTCGGAGCAGTACTGGATCAAAATCCCGAACATCTCGTTCATTGATCAATATTTTTCCTTCATCGATTTCCACCAACCGATTAATCATACGAAGCAGAGTTGTTTTTCCACAACCACTGGGTCCCAGCAGAATCAGCAGCTCTCCACCTTGAATATTCAAAGACACTTCTTGTACAGCAGTAATAGAACCATATTTTTTGGTTACATTATCAATTTTGATTTCTTTAATCTTTTCGAAAAATTTATCAGAAGGAGTCATCTGGTTCCTTTTTAATGAAGAATTGATTACTTAATAAGACCTTGTTCCACCAGATAATCTCGAGCGATATCGGTTGCTTCTTTTTTATCAATATCATAAAATTTATTCAGGTGTCGCATAGTTTCAGTATCAATCCGGTCTTCTAAGATCTTAAAAATACGCATAAGTTCTTCATTTTCACTAAATTCTTTTCGCACGATAATAATCGCACTGTAGGGAGGTAGGGCACCTTGATCATCTTCTACAATGGCAAGATCATAGAGATCAACTCTGGCATCTGTGGTATAAGCACCGATAGCATCAACCTGATTATTTTTAATTGCTTCATACATTAAAGTAGGTTGCATTTGCCTGACCCTACCAAAGGTAAAGCCATAGATTTTATCAATTTGAGGTAGGCCATCAGGGCGAGAGGCAAATTCGGGATCGGTTGCCAGACTTAAATCGGCAGCATAAGGTGCCAAATCACTCATTTTTTTAATATTGTTTTCTTCCACCCAATTTTTTTTCAGGGCGATAGCATAGTCATTGCTAAAGCCAATTTGAGCGGCAATAGCAATCTGATCTTGTTCTAATAGCTTTTCTTCGACTTGTTGGTAGACCTGCTCAGGATTCCATTGTTCCAGAGGAGGTAATTTTAAAATCACATTATAAGCAGTTCCGGTGTATTCAATATAGGCATCAATGTTTCCTCTCTTTAAAGCTTCATAATTAATCATGGTACCGCCAAGGGCTTCTTTAACTTCTGCTTGATAACCATTTTCTCTCATTAGGTGCGCAATCATGTGGGAAAGAATGTATTGTTCATTAAATAGCTTAGAACCCATAACAATTTTGTTATCCTGTGTGAGGCCAAACGATGAACATGTAGTAAAAGCCAGAATAACTATCACAATTAAAATAATTCCTTTTATTCTTTGCATTTTTCCCTCCATTTATTAACTTCACCAGATGATTAATCCAGCGAAGTAGTTATAATTTTATATTATACAAGATACCGGCAATAATGCAAAAAACCTTTT
>CAYWJZ010000120.1:0-3094 GCA_964458635.1 uncultured Atribacterota bacterium | reverse complement strand
AACATAACAGCTGTTTATGTAACTCATGATCAGATTGAAGCCCTTGCTCTTTCAGATATAATTGCGGTAATGCAATCCGGAAAAATTATAGAGATTGGCTCTCCCAGAAAGATATACTTCGATGCGACCCACCGTTTCGTAGCAGATTTTATTGGTAGAGCCAATCTTATCAAGGCTGTGGTAAAATCTCAGCAGGATAACAAAACTATTGTTGATACAAAGATGGGTACTTTTGATTGCCAGAAACGTGAATTCCCGGTCGGGAATGAGGTTGTTTTATGTATCCGGCCGGAATTTATCCACTTGAAGGAAGTTCAATCTACAGATGGACAGAATATTCTCACTGGTAAGGTAGAAAATCTAATTTTTATTGGTGAAGCCTATGAGGGAGAAATTAAGGTTGGCAATGAACTTCTGATGGTAAAAATTCAGCCGGAAACATTGCTGAAAAAAGGTGATATGGTGAATTTTAGTGTAAGTCCGGAACACTGTCTTCTTGTTTCGGTCTAAAGGAATCATTAATAATGAAAAAAACTTCAAGATTAACCTTTGTATTGATTGTAATAGTCGGGTTTTTAACTATTTCTCCGGTTATTATGCTGATTTTTGGAAGTTTTTCCGAAGGTCTCAGTGCTTTTGGAAAATTCACGCTGGAGAAATATATTTCAGCTTATACGGATCCGGCCTTTGCAAGCATTATTATCAATACTATAATTTTTGTTGTCGGGGCATCAATGGTAGCTACATTGCTGGCTTTGTTTTTGGCCTATCTGAATAACAGGACTGATATGCCTTTTAAATTTATATTTAAAATTATTTCCATTACTCCAATGATGATTCCGCACATTCTCTTTTCGGTTAGCTGGGTTCTATTACTGAATCCTTCTAATGGTATTTTAAACCTTATACTAAAACAGTTATTTTCCTTGGAAAGCTCACCTTTAAATATTTATTCCATTTGGGGGATGATATTTGTTGAGGGGCTTTTAGATATGCCAATTGCCTATCTCATTATTGCACCGGCTATGGCTTCTTTTGATGTAAATCTGGAAGAATCTTCCCGGGTATTTGGAGCAAATACCGGTCAAACTTTGTTTCGGATTACTTTGCCGGTTCTCAGGCCGGCTATCCTTGCTTCTTTTATTCTCTGTATTGTACGCTGTATGGCTTCATTTGCTGTACCTTCTGTGATTGGTATGCCCGGCAGAATTTATGTTTTATCAACACATATTTATAGAACAATATCGGTGGGATTTGCTATAGATTATGGTAAGGCTGCAGCCATCGGTATGAGTGTTTTGGTAACCTCTATTACACTTATTTATATATATCGTTATCTAACTTCAGAAAGTGAAAAATATGTTACCATCTCCAGTCGCGGTTATCGACCAACCGTAATTGAGCTCAAAAAAGCTAAAATTCCTCTATTTGTTATACTGGGTCTTTTAATGTTTATCCTCATCATTCTTCCGGTCTTAGTATTGATTTATACTTCATTGGTGCCTTACTCTATGGTTCCCAGTGCCAGGGCATTTTCTATGATGAATTTTAAGCATTGGACTACGGTTATTAATGATCCAATATCTATTTTATCATTAAAAAACAGTTTATTTCTCGGTGTTTTTGGTGCCACTCTTGGTGTGATCCTGTCAATTTTTGTAGCTTATACTATAGTGAAGATAAGGACAAAGGCGTCAGGTTTTTTGGAATCATTAAGCTTTTTATCTTTTTCTTTTCCGGGAATTGTTATTGGTGTTGGATTCATGTGGTTTTTTGTCCGAACTCCAATTTATGCAACTATCTGGGCTTTACTCATCGGATATATTGCCACCTATCTTCCTTATGGTATTCGTCCTCTAAGTAGCGCTTTTGTACAAATACATAAACATCTTGAGGAGTCATCCATGGTTTGCGGAGCAAAACCTTTAACGACCATGTGGAGGATTATTATTCCTTTATTAGTTCCGGGCATTGTTTCCGGATGGATACTAATGGCCACCATGTTTTTACGTGAATTAACTCTTTCAGTAGTCCTTTCACGACCGGGAACCGAAGTTTTAGCTGTACAGATTCTCAGGTTTGCCGGTGATGGTCTATGGGGAAGACTTTCGGCCCTCGGTATTATTATGATACTTATCTCCACAACATTAGTTACTTTAGTTACTTTTGTTGGCGGAAAATTAAATCCCTGAATTTTAATTTGAATTGATAATTTTATCGGAGAAAAGGATTTATTATTTTACTTTATTGGAAAGATTATTTGAGTCGAGTATTTCTAATTTTCCTTTTAATCAGGGAACCTTTTTGATAAAATAAATAAATGAAAAAAAAGTTACCGCTGGGAAAATTAGATTTTTCTCTACTGGGAAAACTGCTAAAAAAATACCAAAGCAAGCCGGATTCCAGAGTAATGATTGGCCCTCAAGTTGGGGAAGATGCGGCTGTCATTGACTATCCGGACCATTATCTTGTGGCTAAAACAGATCCGATAACCTTTGCAACGGATAAAATAGGTTGGTATGCTGTTCAGGTAAATGCCAACGATATTGCCACAAGAGGAGCCCTGCCAAGGTGGTTTCAGGCTACCATTCTCTTGCCGGAAAATAAGACTACTGAAGAGCTCATTGAGAGGATATTTTCCCAAATATACGATGCCTGTAATAAATTAGATATAACAGTAATTGGTGGACACACAGAGATCAGCTATAATTTAGACCGGCCTATTATTGTAGGTTGTATGTTAGGTGAAGTAAAAAAGGATAAACTTGTTTCCACCTCCGGTGCAAAGCCGGGTGATGTAATTATCCTGACAAAAGGAATTGTGATTGAAGGAACCTCTATCATTGCCAGAGAGAAACAGAAAGAATTAGCAAGAAGAGGATACCAAAAAAATTTTATCGAAAGATGCCAGAACTTTCTCTATGATCCCGGTCTTTCAGTGGTAAAAGATGCCCTGTTGGCAAACCAGACAGACGTACATGCCATGCATGATCCAACAGAAGGAGGAATATCTGCCGGTCTTTATGAGATTGCCCTGGCTTCTCAGGTCGGCATGTTGATAGAGCGAGAAAAAATAACAATTTTAGAAGAATCG
>CAYWJZ010000119.1:0-3198 GCA_964458635.1 uncultured Atribacterota bacterium | reverse complement strand
ATGGTCGTTCTGCTGGCACCATTTGGTCTGGGGTTAGGTATTGTACCTGCAGTGATTGCTATTACCCTTTACTCTATGCTTCCTATTACGCGAAACACTTATATTGCCATTAATCAGGTTTCAGAAGGAATGATCGAAGCTGCCAGAGGTATGGGTATGACCAAACAGCAGGTACTATGGCGTGTCAAACTTCCCTTGTCTATCCCGGTTATTATGGCCGGTGTAAGAAATGCCATTGTTTTGGGAGTCAGTGTGGCAACTTTTGCCTCACTGGTTGCTGCTGGAGGACTGGGCTATTTTATATTCTCAGGTATCGCCAGATCTAACCTGAGAATGGTATTGGTAGGAGCAATTCTGGTTTCTATTTTAGGAATAGGAGTAAACTATTTCTTGATGTTGTTAGAAATATGGATAACCCCCAAGGGTTTAAAAGTGAAACGATAAAATTTTCAAGGAGATTAATGCAATGAGTAGTGATACAAATAAAAAAGAAAATAAGGAAACAAAAAATACAGAAAAACAGGTTAAAGAAAAAGCCGAAGAATATACTATTGAACTGAAAGGTGTAACCAAAAGATTTGGAAAAGATATTGCAGTGGACAATCTCAGTTTAGGAGTAGAAAAAGGCACCCTGACCATGTTGATTGGTCCTTCCGGTTGCGGAAAAACGACTACCATGAAGATGATTAACCGTCTCATTCCCTCAGATGAGGGTGAAATCAAGTTAAACGGTACTTCGGTCTATGATATTGATCCTGTGAAGCTCAGAAGAACTATTGGGTACGTAATTCAGGAAATTGGTTTATTCCCGCATTTTACCGTCTTTGATAATATTGCCACTGTTCCCCGACTTTTACACTGGGATGAGAAGAAAATCAAGAAAAGAGTAGAGGAATTATTGGATATGGTAACTTTGGATTCCAGTTATGCCTATCGCTATCCTTTGCAACTTTCCGGAGGAGAAAGACAGAGGGTTGGTCTGGCCCGTGCTTTAGGCGCTGACCCTGAAGTACTGCTTATGGATGAGCCATTTGGGGCTATAGATCCCATTAATCGTCAAAAACTTCATGATTCCTTTCTGGAAATACAGGATGAAATTAAAAAGACTATTGTTTTTGTAACCCACGATATCAATGAAGCCATTAAATTGGGTGATAAAATTGCCATTATGAGGAATGGCAAGTTGGTTCAACACGCTGTTTCCAATGAAATACTATACAATCCGGCAGACCAATTTGTAGAAAGTCTATTGGGTCAGGATCGTAGTCTAAAGGCCTTGACCTTAAAAAAAGCAAAAGATTTTATTAGCAAAGAAGATGTTTTGACTGTAGATAAGGATACATCTCCAGATAAGGTTTTAAAACAACTACAGGAAAAGAATCAGGTTACTGCCTTTGTCCTGGATAAAAACGAAAAATTAGTTGGAAGATACTGGCTGGAAAAAACAGGGAAAAAAAGTAAAGCTGAAATTAATTATGATGAAAAACCAATTAGGATTGAACAAAATAATAGCTTAAACGAAAGCCTTTCTACTATGTTTTCCAGTGGTGAACAGCTACTTCCGGTAGTGAACCGTCGTGATAAATTTTTAGGTATTATTCGCTTAAGCTATATATTTGATGAATTTAATAAATAAAAATAGATAGGAAAAATAATGAACTTATTTCAATATGTTTCAGAAAATTTTAATAAAATATTCGGTCTTTTTGTGGAACACTTTTTTCTCTTCTTTTTTTCACTGATTATTACCACCATCATAGGTGTTGCTTTAAGTATCTTTGTCACAGATGAAGGACGGGAAAAAATTGGCCAGGTTATTTTATCTATTACCGGAGCAGCCCAGGCTGTGCCCTCTATTGCCGTAATTGCCCTGGTTTTTATCTATGTAGGTATCGGGAAATTTCCGGCTATTATTTCACTGATTGTCTATAGTCTTGTTCCCGTTATGTTTAACGCCACCTCAGGAATCCTGAGTGTTCCCAAAGGAGTTATTGAAGCAGGCAAAGGTATGGGGCTTACCAAAAAGCAAATTCTCTGGAAATTAAAAATCCCCATTGCCATACCGGTTATCATGGGTGGTATTCGCAGTGCGGCCACCATTATTATAGGAACGGCGGTTATTGCTTCTGTAATCGGTGGGGGTGGTCTTGGTGATTTAATCTTTACCGGATTAAAATTAGATAGATTGGATGCTTTGGTAGTCGGCGCTGCCTCATCAGCAATTTTAGCAATTATCGTTGATCGTATTCTGGCTTATGCCGAAAAATTAATTACCCCAAAAGGTCTTAAGATAGAAAGATAAATAAAAAATAAGGAGGAAATTTCTATTATGAAGAAAAATGTGACAGTATTAACAATTATTTTGTGTTTAGTGTTAATGGTAAGCAGTATAGGCGTCTTTGCTCAGGACAAGAAAGTTAATGTCGGTGCCAAGGATTTTACCGAACAATATGTGTTAGGGCATATGATGTCAATTTTACTGGAAGAAAATGGGTTTGATGTTAGCTTAAAAATGGGCACTGGCAGTTCTATAACCCGCGATGCTTTGGAATCTGGTCAAACTGATATGTATCCAGAATATACTGGGACTGCATGGTTAGTTTACTTAGGGCATGAAGAAGAAGTAATTACTGACCCAGAGGAACTCTATAATAAAGTGAAAGAAGAAGATCTGGAAAAGAATGATATTGTCTGGTTAGAACGTTCAGATATTAATAATACCTATGCCATTGCCATAACCAAAGAACAGTCTGAAGAAACAGGTATTACTACTTTATCTGATCTTACAGAATATGTAAATGAGAATCAGGACCTTGTCTGGGCTATTGACCATGAGTTTGCTGAAAGAGCAGATGGGTTACCTGGTCTGGCCGAACATTATGGCATGGATATTCCAGAAGATAATATCAAAGTAATGGAAATAGGTTTAACTTATGAAGCTGTGCATCGTGGACAGGCAGATATCATGATGGTTTTTGCTACAGATGGTAAAATTAAACAATATGACTTACAGGTATTAGAAGACGACCAAGCCTTTTTCCCGGTTTATAATCTTTGTGTTACCGTTGGGAAAGATGTTATTGACCAATATCCGGAAATTGAAGAAATAATGGAACCTATAGCCGAATTAACCGATGAATCCATGCAGGAATTAAACTATCAGGTAGATTCTGGTGGTTTACCTGAAGAATTAGTTGC
>CAYWJZ010000118.1:0-3219 GCA_964458635.1 uncultured Atribacterota bacterium | reverse complement strand
GATGTTCTTTATTAAAACCGAAGTGTATGGGCATATCTTTTTTCAGACCCAACTCAAAAAAGTGATTAATGGTAAGATAAGAATAAAAATTTCTTTTAGTATTACAACATTCAATTTCCATGTAAATCTGATTATTCAAAACATTACCAATTTTGCCCTGAAAGTGATAATCTGTAGCTATTGGCTGCTGAGAAACATAGATATTCTCAGGCCTTATTCCGATATAGGCAGGCTCTTTTAAACCAAAAAATGATAATTCTTCAGGATTTTCAATCCAGAAGATGTTTTTTACCCCAATAAACTGAGCTGCAAAGATAGAATTAGGTTTCTGAAATATCTCTTCCAGGTAACCCTGCTGGATTATCTCTCCCTCATGAACAATTGCAATTCTGTCTCCCAAAAAATTAGCTTCAATAAAATCATGAGTAACCATAATGATGGTAGTATGAAGTGTCTGATGAATATTTTTTAGCTCTTCCTGAATTGTTGCCTTAATATTGGGATCAAGAGCAGACAGAGGTTCATCCAAGAGCAATACATCCGGGTTCCCAACTAATCCTCTGGCAAGAGAGACCCTCTGTTGTTCTCCTCCACTTAAATTTAGAGGCAAACGGTCCAGGATATCACCCAATTTCAATAAATCTACTAGTGCCTTAAAGTTCTTTTGATATTGGGGATTATTCTTATCTTTTTTAAAACGTAATCCATAACAGATGTTGTTGCGAACATTCATATTAGGAAAGAGATTATAATCCTGGTAACAGATTGAGATATTCCTATGTTCCGGTTTTAAATCAGTAATATCAGTATTATTTACTATTATTCTTCCACTTTGAATTGGTACCAATCCAGCAATTGCCTCAAGTATTACACTTTTACCGGCTGCGGTTGGTCCTAAGATAATTAGAAATTCGCCTTTTTTTACTTTTAACTCTACATTTTTAATCTGAAATTTACCCAACTTAATATTGAGATTCTTAATTTGTATCATACTTTTCCTTTCCTCCCAGTGCCACTAACCGCAAGACAATAAAAATAATGATACTAATGACAATCAAAATAATGTTGGAGGGAATGGCATATTTCATGCCATAGGTGGTAAATCTTTCATAAATCAGTGTTGGGGCAATCATAGGATGATAAGCCAAAATAATAACTGCACCAAATTCACTGATTGCCCTTGCCCAGGTTACAATCATCCCACTTAAAATCCCTTTCCAGGAAAGGATAAAGGTAATACCTACAAATGTGCGAAACTGACTGGCACCTAAACTTCTGGAAACATTCTCCATCCTGACCGGGACCCATTTGAAGGCATCTTTGGCAGAATCTATCAAAAGAGGCATGCTAACAAAGAGCATAGCGATAACAATCCCTATTTCAGTTCCCAGAGCTTCAATATGATTTGCTTTCAAAAAATGACCAATCGGGCTGCGCGGGCTTAATACTGATAAAAGACAAATACCAGCAACGGTATGGGGAATAACCATTGGGATATCTACCAGGCTTTCGATAAAATTTTTCAATTTAAACTCATGTCGGGCTAAATAATATGCCAAGGGAATGCCAAGAAAAAAAGCAATCAAAGTTGTGATGGTAGCACATCTAACACTTAACCAGATACTTGCCAGCACTTCTTTATCAACAATGGTCTTTTTTATAGTCTCAATATCAGTCCAGTAAAAGGTATTCAGGATTGGAAAGACATTAAAAAATAATACAATAAAACCGGTAATAGCTGCAATAATATAAATTAACTCAAAACGTTTTCCCACAGTATTCTCCTTAATTTCTTGCAATACGTTTGTTGTTTACAAGAATATGAGAGTACGAAGGAGATAGATTATAAATAACTTCTATTACTATAACTTCGTACTCTTGATATTATTTCATTCTCATACAATGAATTATTATTTTATCAAATCAGCCAGTTCCTCAGGAACATTTTCTTTGCCACTTACTGCTTCAACTTCGACCACTGGCTGTCCTGATTCGTAAAGTATTTTAAGTCCTTTTTCCTCATCAAACAGGAATTGCAGGAATGCAATAGCATTCTCACGGTTTTCGCCATTAAAGGGCATGGTCAGGCTATAGACAATTGGTTCACCTTTAGTGGTAATGGTTGTTCCAGGTTCGGCACCAGAAAGTTCTATGGTAGCTTTTGCATAAACATCTGCATATTTCAGTGAGCTTAGGTTAATGGCATCAGGTAATTTCACAAATTGGAAGCTATCATCCATTGCCTGGTGTTGAAGAGCCACAGATTCATATTCAAATGCATAATCAAGTGCGCCGGTTTCCAGCATGGCAATCAAATCTACAGATTTTGGGCGAATATTCTTCTGAGGGATATTATCTAAAAGTGCTTGATTGATTCCCTCTTTTTGATAATATTTTTCTGCCAATTGGAACAATAAGACAGAGCGATAACCACAGGGATCCATATCTGGTTCACTGTGTCCGTATTCGACTCCATCCCTGACAAGAATCTTGTACCAGTTATCTTCATTAATTTCATCGGCATATTTACTCTGATCAGTATACATAATGACCATGGAATTGACTGCAAAAACAGCATTCCAATCGGCATGCTCCGGAATAAGCAGGTTATTGATTACCATATAGTCTGCGGACATCAGAATATCTGCTGGTTTGCCAAGCTCGGCAACTTCACGGGCAATAGCACGACTACCACCTGCCTGGGTCTTTACTTCGATATCCGGGTAAATCTCATTAAAGGCAGTTTTTACATTATCAACAGGGACTGTCAGGCTTCCAGCATGAAAGATGATTAATTCTCCATCTAATGATGGACTGGCAACCACACTCATAAATAATGAACCCATCAAAAATAGTGCAAATACTGCCGTAAACATACATTTTTTCATTTTACTTTTTTTCATTGAATCGGCTTCCTCCGTTCTTATTATTTTGAAAAATTGTGAACTAAAATACAAAAAATTATCCCTTTAAATCACCTCCTTCCTGATAAATGCCTGAATAACAAAAAAAAGGACTTCCCATTAAGGAAGCCCTGATATAAACATGCATTTACATCTTTAATTTCTTTCCATAATGGGAGGCACATTAGTTTCCCAATATACCCTATCGCTACATGTCCATAGCCATAAATAGCCTTAGCAACATGGAGTCGAAATTAAATAGTACAATTTTTCTTCTGTAATTCTATTTTTAAAAGTACTTTATAGCTTATTGCCC
>CAYWJZ010000117.1:0-3227 GCA_964458635.1 uncultured Atribacterota bacterium | reverse complement strand
AAGCTTTGGATTTCCTGAAAAGCATTTTGCAATGAAGTTATAACATAATCCTGATTAACCTTCCAACAGTAATTTCTTATACTGTCATCAGAAACAAAATCATAAATCAAATTTTTTTTCACCTTTTCCTTTTGTACTATCTTTTCAATATGGGAGTTACCCTGGTAAACTATTAAGGCGCATCCGGTATGTGCTCTGGTTATTTGGATATGCTTTACCCTTTCCTGCCAGGTCTCTATCCTTATTTTTTCATGTTGTTTAATGGCTCCCCTTTGGTAATCTTCTGTTGATAGACAAGCCACGATACCGGTTCGCTGATAAGATTTATTTTCTTGTTGATAAATATAAAAACATGGATTTGGTTCTAACAACATTACTTTTCTTTTTATCATATCTCTCAGGTTCTCTGCCGCTATCTCGGCTAATTGTTGATAATTTAAATTCTTTAAGCAAGAAATGCTTGCTTCCGGTTTAATAACTTTCAGAAAAGAATCGGGATTCTCCTTGAGAATTTCTGCAGCCTCAACTTGGCTAACTACATCATAAGGAGGAGAATTGACAGAAAAAATTGATTTTGTTCCTGGTCGTAATGCTCTAAATGCTTTAACTGTTACCACTTGTTTCCTCCCTGAACAATTTATTATCACGATACTCTTCTATTAATCTCAGGATTTGTTGACCAATACGAAATTGTGCTTCACAGGTAGAAGCACCAATATGAGGAGTAACTGAAACTTTTTCATGCTGAAGTAAGGCAGTATTATCACATGGTTCCTGGCAATATACATCAATACCTGCACCGGCTATCTCCCCTTTATCCAGTGCTTCTATAAGTACTTTTTCATTAATTAATCTACCTCTGGCAGTATTAATCAAGAAAGCATTTTTTTTCATTTTTTTTAATTCCGGTTCATCTATAAAGTAATTTCCTTTCTGGCTGGTAGGGATATGTAATGAAATAAAATCAGACCGACAAATTAACTCATCCGTAGAAACACATTTCCAGTCCGAATTAACATCCATGGGACCCATAATATCAGCATAAATTATCTCCATCCCTAATGCAGCGGCTTTTTGTGCCAGAGCTTGTCCGATTCTTCCCATCCCGATAATTCCCAGTCTCTTTCCAGATAATTCTATTCCCTGACATTCTTTTTTATTCCATTTTTTTTCACGCATTGCTAAATTTGCCGGAATCATTTTTCTTGCCAAAGCAAACATGTGTGCCAATGCCAGCTCTGCAACTGCAGAACTACTTGCTTCCGGAGTATTAGCAACCATAATCCCTTTAGACTGTGCATAATTCACATCAATATTATCTAAGCCTACCCCAGCTCGAATAATCAATTTGAGCACACCTGTTTGAGCTGCACAGTCAAGAACTTTCTTATTTATTTTTGTTGCCGAACGAACGATAAGAATTTCATTATCCTGTACTTCCTGAAAAATATTCTCAGGTTTTTCGGTATTTTCGTGTACTGTGAATGCTCTCTTTTTTAATTCTTCAATTACAAAAGAATCTATCTTGTCTTTAATAAGAACATTAATCATAACCTTTCTAACCTCCTATAGCTAGTATCTGATTAATCATAGATAATAAATCCTCTATTTCATTTAAGGATAAGTCTCCCATGTGGGCAATTCGAAAAGTTTCTTCCTTTAACTTTCCATAGCCATTAGAAATCATATATCCTCTTTCCCCGAGTTTTTCATTTAATTCTTTTATGTTAATACCGGCTGTATTTTTTATACAAGTAACCGTATCTGAGGAAAACTCTTCCCGAGCAAATAAGGCAAAGTTATCTTTTGCCCATTCCTTAACCCGATTTGCAATTACCTTATGACGCTGGAAACGATTCTCCAAACCCTCTTCTATAATCAAACCCAGTTGATAATCGAGAGCAAACATGTGAGAAAGAGAAGGAGTAAAGGGGTATTGGTAATCTTTTTTTACCAGGTATTCGTACAATCTCAATAAATCAAAATATACTCCACGATACTTGACTTCCCTTGCTGCCTCAAGGGCCTTTGGGGAAATAGAACAGAAAGAAAAACCTGGTGGCAAACCAATACATTTCTGGCTGGAGGTAATACATATATCAATTCCCAGTTCATCCACCGGAATTTTAACGCCTCCCAATGAGCTCACAGCATCAACACAAAAAACAATATCAGGATATTTCTTTATCACCTCAGCAATTTCTTGAATAGGGTTCATTACCCCTGTTGAAGTTTCATTATGGGTAATAGTAACCAAATCATATCTACCATTTTTTAATATCTTATCTACTATCTCGCCTCTAATTGCCTGTCCATAATCTACTTCAAAACGATCCGCATTGACCTGATTGGCTACCGCCATTTCATACCATCTCTCCCCAAAGGCTCCACAGGTAAAGATAGCTGCCCGTTGCCTGGTACATGAACGAATAGCACCTTCCATTAATCCACTCCCGGAGGAAGTGGATAGAAGTATTTCATTATGTGTATACATTAATTTTTGTAACTTTTTTGTGATTGTACCCTGCAAATCAGAAGCTTCTTTGCTACGGTGACCAATTAAGGGTTTTGACATTTTTTCCAGCACGTCATTCTTTACCTCTGTTGGTCCGGGAATAAACAATTTTTTTCGCATTTTTCCACCATCCTTATTTTTTATAATAGAAAATCCCCAGCAGCTATCAAGTAACTGCTGGGGACGATTGAAAACTTCGTGGTGCCACCCCAATTCAGCTAAACCTATTATAAGGAAGCGCTAAAGATAAAGCATGAATTTGAGCTCTTCTTTTTGATTAACGCACGTAGCGGTTTGAGATAGTCAGTAATTCTTTTCTCTCAAACATAATTCAGATGGATTTCAGTCAATATCCTGCTGATTTTTCACCTATTTTCAGCTCTCTGGAAAGAAATTTTGACTTACTCTTCTGAACAGGATATTCAAGGGGAATCCTTCCCCTTGAGAACCCCTGAAATATACCTTTTGTTTAATTTAGTAATTAGTAATATTAAGTTAATAAGATTATGGTATACATATTATTCATTTTTTTTATTTATCCTAAAATATCGCACCCGCAAAGCGAGTGACTTTAAAAACCTTTATTTAACCATTAGCACCTTCTTAGAAGGTGGTTTTTCATGTTTAAATAAAACAAGAATTGTTTTATAAATTATCACTTTCGAAAATCATTGTCAAGATTTTCTAAATTATTTCTTTAATGTTTAAAACA
>CAYWJZ010000116.1:0-3249 GCA_964458635.1 uncultured Atribacterota bacterium | reverse complement strand
TCGGAACGGGATCCTTTTCACCGGGAAATATTTTTAGTTGAAGGAGATTCAGCCGGAGGATCAGCAAAACAGGGGAGAGACCGCAAATTTCAGGCTATTTTACCGCTTAGAGGAAAAATATTAAATGTTGAAAAGGCACGTTTGCATAAAATATTGGCCAATAATGAAATTAAATCAATTATTACCGCATCCGGTATACAAATCGGAGATGACAATGGGTTTGACTTGAACCAATTGCGATATCATAAAATTATTATTATGACTGATGCTGATGTTGATGGAGAGCATATTAAAACCTTATTGTTGACATTTTTCTACCGATATATGAGACCTCTAATAGAAAAAGGAAAGATATTTATTGCCAGGCCTCCTCTATATAAATTGAGTTATAACAAAAAAAATGATTATCTTTTCACTGATGAAGATTTACATAAGAAAACAAAAGAATTAAAAGCCAATTATTCAATCCAACGTTATAAAGGACTTGGAGAAATGAATCCTTCCCAGTTGTGGGAAACTACCATGAATCCGGAAACCAGGGTATTAAAAAGGGTTGATCTGGATGATGTCCTGGAGGCAGACGAGATGTTTACTATACTGATGGGTGGAAAAGTGGAGCCCAGAAAAGAATTCATTTATCAGCATAGCGCAGAAGTTGAAGAACTGGATGTATAGAAAAATTTTAGAGAAGATTTGTTATTTTAAATATAAATAAAAAAATAAGATGAGTTGAAATATTATGAGTAATGATCCAAACAAAGAAAACCAGGAAGAAAAAGAGGGGTTACAAGCAACTGGACCTCAGGAATTAGCTACCGATATTACCGGTGAGATTAAGACTGCCTATTTAAATTATGCCATGAGTGTCATTGTGGGTAGGGCTATTCCGGATGTACGTGATGGATTAAAACCGGTACACAGACGTGTTCTCTATTCCATGTATAAATTAGGTAATACCCCGGATAGGCCTTACAAAAAATCAGCTAGAATTGTGGGCGATACCCTTGGTAAATACCATCCACATGGTGATATGGCGGTGTATGATACCATTGTCAGGATGGCCCAGGATTTTTCCTATCGTTATCCCCTGGTAGATGGTCAGGGTAATTTTGGTTCAATTGACGGTGATTCGGCAGCAGCCATGCGTTATACTGAGGTCAGAATGTCTTCCCTGGCTCAAGAACTTCTGGCAGATATCAAAAAAGACACAGTTGACTTTAGTCCTAATTTTGATAATTCCCTGCAGGAGCCAACTGTATTACCTGCACCTGTTCCCCAATTATTAATTAACGGATCATCAGGTATTGCTGTAGGTATGGCTACCAATATTCCCCCACATAATCTGGGTGAAGTAATTGATGCCTGTGTCCTGCTTATTGATCAACCGGAAGCAGATATCAAAGAAATTATGAAAGTCCTGCCTGGTCCAGATTTCCCAACGGGAGCAACTATCTATGGTTTATCAGGAATACAGCAAGCTTATCAAACAGGTAAAGGCATTATTTCCCTGAAAGCTAGAATTATTACCGAAAATTTTGAGAAAAAAAGCTCGAAAGCACCGGTATTGGTAGTAAAAGAATTACCCTATCAGGTAAACAAAGCCAGTTTGGTGGAAGATATTGCAAACTTAGTTCAGGATAAAAAGATAACCGAAATTACCACTTTAAGAGATGAATCTGACCGTAACGGGATGCGGATTGTCATTGAATTAAAGAAAAACAGCAATGTAAATGTTGTTTTAAATAAATTGTACAAACATACTAACCTACAGACTTCTTTTGGTATTAATCTACTTGCTATTGTGGAAGGAAGGCCAAAATTGCTTAACCTTCGCGAGGCATTGACCAGTTTCTTGGCACATCGCAAGCTTGTGGTGGAACGTCGTTCTCGGTATGAATTAAAACAAGCCCGGGAAAGAGCCCATATACTGGAAGGACTTAAGATTGCCTTAACAAATATTGATGAAGTAGTGCAGATTATAAAAAAATCAAAGAATATTGAATCTGCCCATCAGAGCCTTCGGGCTCGTTTTAAATTAAGCGAAAAACAGGCTCAGGCAATTTTGGATATGCGCTTACAGAAACTGACCTCCCTGGAAACCAGGAAGCTGGAAGAAGAATATCTGGAACTGATTAAAAGAATTGCTTACTTACAGGATATTTTGGATAACGAAAGAAAATTGATGCTTACCATAAAAGATGAATTATTGGAATTAAAGAAAAAATATGCAGATAACAGGCTTACCCAGATTGTCAAAGAAGAAAAAGAGTTGGAATTGGAAGATTTTATAGCTGAAGAAGATATAGTAATTACCTATACCAAAGACGGATATCTAAAGCGTTTACCTCTAAATACTTATCGAAAACAGAGAAGAGGTGGCCGTGGTATTATCGGAATGGGTGTAAAAAAAGAGGATTTAGTAGATAATCTTTATATTACTACCAATTTACACGATATTCTATTCTTTTCCAACAAAGGTACAGTATACCGGCGGAAGGCTTATCAGATTCCGGAAGGTGGTAGAACTTCAAGAGGCATTGCTGTAGTTAATTTATTGGGAACCCAAAAAAATGAACGTATTACAACAGTTATTCCTATTCGAGCAGAAGAATTTAATAAATCTCGGGAGGAGAATGAATGGTTTCTTTACATGGCAACCAAGCATGGAAAGGTTAAAAAAACACCCTTAAGCGCTTTTTCCAACTTAAAAAACAAAGAGATTATAGCTATTTCTTTAAATCAGGGTGATGAGTTAATCAGAACAAGAATGGCAAGTGGAAAAGCAAATGTTATATTAAGTACCAGAAAAGGGAAATCGACTTTCTTTTCCGGAGAAAATATCAGATCTATGGGCAGAACCGCAATGGGTTGCCGTGGAATGATATTAGCAAAAGATGATTATTTAATTGATATCAGTCTGGTTAGTCCTGATTCTAAAGAAGATTTGCTTTTGATTACCGAAAATGGTGCCGGCAAGAGGACCCCCATTAAATCTTATCGATTATCCAAGGGAAGGGGATGCAAAGGGGTTAAGTCTATACGTTTGAGTGAGGAACGCGGAGAGGTTATATCTGTTAAAGTAGTTAACGAAAGAGATGAGCTGGTTGTTATCAGCCAGAAGGGTATTATTATTCGTGTCCCGATAATGGAGATCAGCCGGACCGGAAGAAATTCCATGGGTGTAAGAGTAATGAACCTGGATAAGGATGACAAAGTAGCCAGTGTCGCTACCGTTCCCCAATCTCAGGT
>CAYWJZ010000115.1:0-3305 GCA_964458635.1 uncultured Atribacterota bacterium | reverse complement strand
TTGGAAAAACAAATACCGGAAAATCTACTTTATTTAATCGCCTGATTGGGTTTAGAAAGGCAATTGTATTAAGAGAATCTGGTATTACCAGGGATAGAAATTATGCTGATTTTACCTGGCAAGAGAAGAAGTTTACCCTTATAGATACAGGCGGTATTAATTATGATGATAAAAAAGGATTCATACAAGGAAAGATAGTTGAACAATCAAAAAAAGCCATTACTGAAGCTGATATTGTGGTGTTTTTGCTTGATTTTATGACCGGGATTCAGCAGGAAGACATTGATTTTGCTAGATTTATTCGGCAAAAGAATAAAAAAACAATATTAGTTATTAATAAAAATGATATAAAGGATAAGAATTATTATTTAAGTGATTTCTTCCAATTAGGTTTAGGGGTTCCTGTTATTATTTCAGCTGAACAGGGAACAAATATTGGTGAATTGTTGGATAGGATTTCAACAATGTCTTCTGAACAAAAATACAATAATGATGAGTTAACCGATGAGAGCGTTATAAAAATTGCTATTATTGGCAAACCAAATGTGGGTAAATCGAGTATATTAAATGCACTTTTAAATGATGATAGGATTATTGTTGATGATCAACCGGGAACTACCAGGGATGCTATTACAGCATCAATGGATTTCAGTAAATATAAATTGGAATTCATTGATACTTCAGGACTTCGCAGAAAGACAAATGTAAAGAAAAAAGTTGAATATTTCGGTAATTTACGAACAATGGAGTCTATTAAAAAGGCAGAAGTTGTTCTTTTGGTTATAGATGCAAGCCTTTATATAAGCATGCAGGATAAGCGGATTGCCAGCAAGATTATTGAAGAAAAAAAGGCCTGTATCCTCTTGTTGAATAAATATGATATTGTATTGCAACAGGAGATTGAAGATGATGTTTTATTAAAAATGAGCAAGCTTGAATTACGATTTCTTAAAGATACTCCGATAATAAAAACAATTGCGGTGGGTAAGAAAAAAAACATTTCCAAAATACTAGAAACAATAATAGAATTGTATCAGGAGTATAATAAACAAATACCTACACCAAAGTTGAATAATTTTCTGCAAAAAATTGTAAATCAAAAAATACCAAGAATTGTAAGCGGGAGAAGGTTACATTTTTTTTATATTACACAAATTGGGAAAAGGCCACCTACATTCAAAGTATTTGTAAACGATCCGGATCTCTTATATAATTCATATCAAAGGTATCTGGAAAATAAATTCACCCAATATTTTGAATTTAAAGGAATTCCCATTGTGTTTACTTATCAAAAAAGAAAGATGACAAAATAGTTGAACAGATATATGGTGGAATATATACTTTTATTTTTAACAAGCTATCTTATAGGTTCAATTCCCTTTGGTTACCTGGTAGGAAAATATGGAAAAGGAATTGATATCAGGGATTATGGCAGTGGAAATATTGGTGTTGCTAATTGCTACCGGGTTATGGGGTCGAAGTATGCCATAATGGTATTGATTGGTGATTGCTTAAAAGGGATTTTTCCTGTCCTGATAACAAGATGGTTAACAACTGAACAAATATCATTTTACTTATTAGTCGGTCTTTTCGCAATAATAGGTCATAACTGGTCTATTTTTTTAAAGTTTAAGGGTGGAAAGGGGATAGCTACAACTTATGGAGTCGTGTTAGCATTTTATCCCTATATAGCGATTATCTCAGCATTGATATGGGGAGCGATTGTTTTAAAAACAAAATTTGCTGCATTAGGCTCCATAGCTTCAGTTTCTTTTATGCTTGTCTTATCGTTTTTATTTAAAACACCTTTGGAATTTAAAATCTTTACTATATTGATAATTATATTTGCGATTATCAGACATCATGTTAATATTATACGATTGTTAAAGAAAAAAGAAAATAGGATTGTGAGCAAAAATGATGAAAAGAAATAATCTAACTATTAATAATTTAGTATGCAGGAAAAAATATTATCTATGAAAGAATGTTTAATTATTGTTGAGTCTCCTACTAAGGAAAGAGTACTCAAAGAAATGATAGGTAATGGTTTTCAGATTACCTCAAGCAAGGGACATGTCAAGGATCTACCGAAATCAAGGTTGGGGATTGATATAGAAAATTCTTTTAAGCCAACCTGGGTTGTAATTCCCGGTAAACGGCAGATGGTCAAAAAATTAAAAGATTTTGCCATGGGTAAAGAAAAAATATTTTTGGCAACTGATCCAGACAGAGAAGGAGAAGCAATTTCCTGGCATATTGCTAAAGAGTTAAATATTGAAGAACAAGATTGCCGTGTAGTCTTTAATGAAATTACCAAAAATGTAGTAAGAAAATCAATTGAACATCCCAGAAAATTAAATATGGATGTTGTGGATTCCCAAATTGCACGGAGATTACTTGACCGTTTGGTGGGTTATAAAGTGAGCCCCCTATGTTATAGATATGCTCGTGGGAAAAGTGCCGGTAGAGTTCAATCAGTAGCCGTTCACCTGATAGTGAAAAGAGAAAAAGAGATTGAAGCATTTCGCACTGAAGAATACTGGAAGATAAATGCTTTTTTATTAAAGGAAAATGATAAAAAAGAAAATTCTTTTGAAGCATCTCTAGTAGCTGAAAATGGTAAAAAGATTCACATTAAAAATCAAAAACAAGCTGATTTTTTGTGCAACGAAATCCAAAAATGTAATTTTGTTGTATCTGAAATCCAAAATAAAAAAGAACATAAACACGCACCTTTTCCATTCAAAACCAGTACATTACAACAAGTTGCCTATAATAAGTTAAATTTTTCCGTAAAAAGAACAATGAGGGTTGCTCAACAATTATATGAAGGTGTCGCTATCTCTGGCCGTGGAACATTAGGGTTAATTACTTATATGAGAACTGATTCAATTCGAGTATCCGATGAAGCCAGAACAAAAGCAAGAAAATATATTCAGACAACTTTTGGGAAAGAATATGTTTCCTCCGGGAAGGGTGCTAGCCGAAAAGAAAAGAAGGGTAATACAAAAATACAAGATGCTCATGAGGCAATTAGACCAACTTCGAGTGAACTTACACCTGATGTTATTGAAAAAGATTTAACACCCGATCAAAAGAAACTTTATCAACTTATCTGGAAGAATTTTATTGCTAGCCAAATGAAATCAGCTTTATTAGAAAGAAGCAACGTAAAAATTAAAGCTAGTAAATATACTTTTGAATTAAGAGGGGCTAAAATATTATTTCCCGGATATCTGAAGATATTTGGTGAAAATGAAATTGATAAAAATATTATACCTAAATTGGAAGAAAAGGAATCCCTG
>CAYWJZ010000114.1:0-3347 GCA_964458635.1 uncultured Atribacterota bacterium | reverse complement strand
TTTTTTACAGAAGATTTACAATTTGTTTATCATTCCTTTGCTTTATTCTGTTATTCTACAGTCAAAGGAAAGGAGTTACCAATATGAATTTTCTAAAGTTATTAAATTATCTCATCGATATATTGTTAATTGGCTATTCGCTCTATTTTCTTTTATTTGTCTTTCTGGGCTTATTTACCAGAAAAAACAGGGATTTTAATGCCCCGAAAACCAGTTTTGCCATTATTATCCCGGCACATAATGAAGCAAAGGTAATCTCTAAATTGCTTGTTAACTTACAAGAATTGGATTACCCCAAGAATCTCTTTGATACCTTTGTAATAGCTGACAACTGTAAAGATAATACCGCCAGAATTGCCCGCTCTCATAATGTCCATGTCTTAGAAAGGGTAAACCGCAGCCAAAAGGGTAAGGGCTATGCTCTTAAATTTGCCCTGCAAAAACTTGGTTTTATCACAGGGAAGGCAAACTATGATGCTGTAATCGTATTTGATGCTGACAATCTTGTTCAAGAAAACTTCTTAAAAGTAATGAATAACAGATTGCTGAAGGGAGAAAAAATTATTCAGGCTTATGTTGATGCCAAGAATCCGGCAGATAATTGGGTTACTGCTACCTTTTCCATGATGTTCTGGATTAATGACCGTTTCAATTTACTCTCACGTTATAATGTCGGCTTATCAGCCGTCTTAATGGGTACCGGCATGTGTATCTCCGGTGATACCCTGAAAAAGAATGGCTGGGATACCGTTACATTAACCGAGGACCTGGAATATTCCATTCAGGCACTCACCCAGGGGATAAAGACAACCTTTTCCCGGGAAACCAGAATCTTTGATGAGAAACCCCTCTCCTTCCGGGCCAGTTGCCTTCAGAGATTACGCTGGGGACGAGGCCAATTATCAGTTGCCTTCCAATATGTCCCTGAATTATTATACCAGGGCTTTAAACAAAAGAGTTTAGCAATTCTAGACGGTGGATTCCGCCTATTCCAGCAACCCTTTATCATGTTTTATTCGGTTATGACTGTCCTTAGACTAACTTTTCCGGCTATCTTTTACAGTCCGGTCTTTAATCTCTTACTGGAAAATATAGAAATACTTGGTTTGTTCCTGCCTTTTATTCCCTTCCTGTTACCTTCTTCGGTTTTTTTACTGGATAAATTATCTTTTAAATCTTTTAAATATGTTATTTTCTTTCCCATCTTTATGTATAGCTGGGTGCTTATCTTATACTGGGCACTCTTTACCCTGAAGGAAAAAAGCTGGTTACCTACAGCTCATTCACGTAACCTCAGCAGACAGAAATTGCTAAGAGAAGCAAAGGCTTAACCTGGATGTGCCTCTTTTTCGGCTTCCTTTTTTGAAATTGGAAAATTCTGTAGTATAATTAAGATGAATTTACCTCTTTGAGAAAGGAAAAAGATGAATCTTCACGGTAAGGACATCCTGGTTATCGAAGATGACCGACACATTTTTGCCTTAATTAAGATGATGCTTAAAAGCTATAACCTTAATCTTGATCTAAAAACCGATGGGGAGTCAGGATTAGAGGCGGCCCGTTCCCAAAAATATGATCTAATATTACTTGATATTATGCTTCCCAAAAAAGACGGTTGGGAAATCTGTCGCGAGTTAAAAGATTCCGGGATCGATACCCCCATTATTATGCTTACTGCCAAGGTTGAGGAAACCGATAAAGTCCTTGGCCTGGAGATAGGCGCAGACGACTATGTTACCAAACCATTCAGCCCGCGATTACTCATAGCCAGAATGAAAGCCGTTTTACGTCGTTTGGAAAGCCCGCAAGAATCTGCAAATGATAAATTATCCTATGAAACAATGAACTTGGTCATTGATCCTCAAAATTACAATATTGAAATAGAGGGAAAAAAGGTTGCTTTAACCCCCAAAGAATTCGAATTATTGACTTTTCTAGCTAAAAATGAAGAACAGGTTTTTAAAAGAGAATATCTCTTAGAACACATCTGGGGATTTGATAACTACGCAGAAACCAGGACAGTAGACGAGCATATCAAAAGAATAAGACAAAAACTTACTAAAGCAGGTTTAAATTCTATTCCATTACAAACAGTCTGGGGTGTTGGATATAAGTTTACTTCCAAACGTGAAAAAAATAAAGTTTAATATCTTTAATACCAAAAGTTTTTTTGGCAGGTTAATGCTTTCAAACCTGCTTATCATACTCATTTCACTTGCCGTGATAGGCATAATGTTTGGTTACCTGATACAAAATTACTATTTTGGCTTGAAAGAATGGGAAGCTGCCAATAATAGCAAGAGAATAGCCAAACTGGTCAGTGAAAACATCTCCGGAGGCAGCATAGAATCAAGGAATTTAGAAGAAAGTTCTGACAAAATTAATACAATTGCCCGCTCTACCAATATGAACATCGGACTTATGGATGCCCAGGGTGAAATAATTTTTAATACACCTGCTATTGAGGATTTTTATCTTACCCTGGAAAAAAGAGAAATCGATCATGTACTGCAAGGTAATACACTTTACAAAAAAATTATGGGACCGGAATATAGAAATCTTCTCATGGTCTTGCCCTTGCTAGAAATACAAAATAATGAAATTGTCCTTATGGGTCCGCAAACACCAGATGATCAGACAAATGTAGTGGGAGCCGTCATTATCCAGACCCCTCTGGGGGGCATCACCGCAACTATTAACAATATTATTCGCCTGGTTTTATACTCTTTTCTGGTAGCAATTGCAGCCGCTATTTTTTTAAGTATTTCCTTTACCAGAAGAGTAACCAAACCTTTAAAAGATATCCAGAATTCTGCCCTAAAAAGCGCTAAAGGAAAATTTCAGGAAGTTTCTGTTCCGGAAAATAGTAGTGACGAGATCAAGCATCTGGTCAATACATTTAACTATGCGGTAAATCAAATCAATGAAACTTTGAAAAAAAAGAGAAAATTGGAAGAGATGAGCAAAAGATTTGTAGCCAATGTTTCCCATGAATTCAGGGCTCCCTTGACTTCCATCAAAGGTTTTCTAGAAATCATTAATGAAAAAGATCTCTCTCTTGATGAGCTTAAAGAATGTACCAAAATCATGTATAAGGATGCCGAATATCTTGAACACCTCCTAACAGACTTGTTAACTCTGGGACAGCTTGAGGTTAAAAGTGCTCCTCTAAAGAAAGAATATGTTTCTCCAGATTCCCTCGTATATCGGGCTGTAAAAAGTATGCAGAACAAGTTTGAAGACAAAAAAATTAAACTAAACTTACAAATTGCTGAAAATCTTCCCAAAATCAATGTGGATACAAACCGCATTCATCAGGTTTTAATTAACTTGTTGGACAATGCTGT
>CAYWJZ010000113.1:0-3497 GCA_964458635.1 uncultured Atribacterota bacterium | reverse complement strand
ACAGCAACCCAAAAAAGTAATGGAAAGATTTATTCATTTACCTCAGGCAAAGGAAATTTTAGCTGAAGGTTTAACAAAATCCGCTATCTTAACCCATCAGGATATTAATGTTGATTTAAGGGTAGTACAACCGGATAGTTTCGGAGCCGCAATGCAGTATTTTACAGGATCAAAAGCACACAATGTTCGATTAAGAGAAATGGCAGTCCAAAGAAGGCTGAAAATAAATGAATATGGTGTATTTCAAATCAAAGATGAGAAGAAAATTGCCGGAAAAGATGAACAGGAAATCTATCAAGCCCTGGGATTACCCTTTATCATGCCGGAATTAAGAGAAGACAGGGGTGAGTTTGAGGCGGCAGAAAAAAATAAGTTACCCAGCCTGGTTAATTTGGATGATATTAAGGGAGATTTGCATATTCATACTCATGACAGTGACGGATTAAATACCATAGATGAGATTGTAGGGGCGGCAAGGGAAAAAGGATATCAATATATAGCTATTACTGACCATTCTCAATCTCTCCAGGTAGCGGGAGGATTAAATGAAAAAAGATTGGAAGAACAGATAAAAAGAATTGAAAAAATCAACCAGGACACAGATGATTTAACTGTTTTAAAAGGAATCGAAGTAGATATAAAATCAGATGGTACACTGGATCTCCCTGATAGTATCCTCCAAAAACTGGATATTGTTATTGCGGCTATTCATTCTGGTTTCAAACAGGAAAGTAGCCAGTTAATGAAACGTTTAACCCGGGCCATGAAAAACCCTTATGTAAATATTATAGCCCATCCTACCGGTAGAATTATCGGCTATCGTGAACCATATGCTGTTGATATGCAAGAAATTATTCGAATAGCTGTTCAAACGAATACCACATTAGAAATCAATGCTTCGCCGGAGAGGATGGACTTAAATGATATTTATGTCAAAAGTGCCAGTGAGCAGGGAGCCCGATTATCCATTAGTACCGATGCCCATCAACTTGCAGCATTAGATAATATGATATACGGATTATCAGTAGCCCGACGTGGATGGCTGGAAAAAGGAGATATATTAAATACTTTTTCTTTTGCAGAACTTAGAAAAACTTTAAAGGGATAAAATTATTTATTGGTATTTGGACTATTCAAGAGATTTTCTAATAGTTTGAGTTAAAAATTTTTTGTAATCTTTGTGAAAATAAATTGAATTAGTTTAACGGAATACTTTTAAAATTAGCTTTAAAAAGATGAAAATGGTGTTATGATATTATTAAACCATATTGTGTTATTTAAAATTACATTTATGAAAATCTAACTTTTAATTCAGGAGGTATTTGATTTGTCAAAAAGAGAAGAATCGAATTTAGAGAAAGATGTTCTAAAATTATTGGATCAGAGGATTCTGGTCATTGACGGAGCCATGGGGACTATGCTTCAGGAAAAGGGCTTGAAATCAGGTGATTGTCCCGAAACATGGAATATTACTCATCCGGAAGTTGTTCGGCAAATTCATGCTGAATACTTAGAAGCTGGAGCAGATATTATTTTAACCAATACGTTTGGAGCAAACAGTATAAAATTAATGAAATTTAATCAACAGCACCAGACAAAAGAAATTAATCAACAGGCTGTAAAATTGGCCAGAGAAGCAGTTGATATTTATAAAGAAAAACATTCTGTAGAAGCTTTTGTAGCAGGTTCGGTAGGTCCAACCGGGGAAATTCTAGAACCGTGTGGTCCCCTTAAGAATAATGAAGCTTATCAAAGTTATCTAGAACAAGTTGAAGTAATGGCTTCTTCCGGGGTGGATCTGATTGTACTGGAAACATTTTACAATCTTGATGAGATTGAAATTGCCCTTAGGGCGGTAAAAGAAAACAGTGATTTGACGGTTTTTGCTTCTATGACCTTTGATGATAGCTTGAAAACTATTTATGGAATCAGCCCGGAAAAGGCAGTAGGGGTATTGTTTGAAGAAGGAGCAGATGGGGTAGGAGCGAATTGTGGAAGTGGTCCGGAGGTGCTTTATCAGATTTTATCACGTATGAGAATAATAACTGATGCACGATTGCTGGTTGAACCCAATGCAGGTATTCCTTATTTAGAGAATAACAAAGTTATTTACCCTGCGTCTCCAGAGAAAATGGCAGACTATGCTGAGAAATTTGCCAAACTAAGAGTTAATATTATCGGAGGATGTTGCGGCACAACCCCGAAACATATCAGGGCAATTTCTCAAACAATCAAAAAAGAGAAAAGCAATTTCTAAAATGAAAGGAGATTGTTATTCTGTCGAATAAATATTAACAGTATATGGTCAAAGTAACAATCAATCCAGGAAACAAAAAAATAGAAGTACCGGTGGGTACACTTGTATTAGATATATCAAAAAAGACAGGCCTTATCATTACCACTCCCTGTGGGGGGAAGGGAACATGTGGAAAATGTAAAGTTATTGTTGATTCCCAAAATTCTACACCTAATGCTAATGAAAAGAAGTGGTTAACTGAGGAAGAAATAAAAAAAGGATTCCGTTTAGCCTGCCAATGTTATCTAAGCAAGGATAGTGTTATCACAATTCCACAATACACTCTATTGAAAAAAGAATATTCTGTACTCAATGGCAAAATCAAATCTCATTTGTTGAATAATGACTTTAAAGCGGTGAAACAAATAAAAAAAATTTATTTACAGCTTGATCCTCCGACCATTCAGGACCAGCGTTCGGATTGGACCAGGTTAGAGGATAAATTAGCAATACAAGAAAAAAATCATCCAAAAAATTGGAAAGTACCTCTGGATATTCTAAAAAGTTTACCCTCATTACTTAGAGATAATCAGTTTAGAGTAACGGTTGTCTTGTTTAAGGATACTATCATTGCTGCTGAAGCAGGAGATACACGAGGCCAGCTATACGGAATAGCTTTTGATGTTGGGACCACCACTATTGCCGGATATCTTCTTGATCTAACAACATTTCAGGAAATAGGAATTGAAGCCTGTGCTAATTCCCAGTCAATGTATGGTGATGATATTATTTCCCGCATTGATTTTACAAAAAAAGACCCTAAAGGGAAACAAAAATTACAACATGAACTGATTTCTACATTAAATCAAATCGTTTTTTCCTTATCCCAAAAAGCTGGAATAGATGTTCAAAATATATATTTTACCGTTCTGGTCGGAAATACCTGTATGCATCATTTTCTATGGTCTTTACCAACCGAAAATCTAGCCAGTTCTCCTTATGTACCTGTTGTTACTGAGAAAATATTAAAAGAATCAAATGATTTACCTAATTTTTGTTTTACCCCTCATACTCTGATATATACTGCACCGAATATCTCTGCTTATGTGGGGGGAGATATTATTGCAGATATGGTAGATGTTTCTATTTGGCGAAAAGCGGGCAATACAATGATGGTTGATCTGGGAACAAACGGAGAAATCATTTTGATTTCGGGTGGAAAAATATGGGCTTGTTCGACTGCTGCCGGGCCTGCTTTTGA
>CAYWJZ010000112.1:0-3606 GCA_964458635.1 uncultured Atribacterota bacterium | reverse complement strand
ATGAAAATTGGCTTTATCGGTTTGGGAACCATGGGAAAGAATATGGCCCTCAATATTTTAAAAAGCGGCAATGAACTTGTTGTTTATGATATAAGAACAGATGTTTTTCAAGAATTTACCAGTAAGGGAGCAAAAGCCACAACTGATTTATCAGAAGTTGCTAAATCAGATATTATCTTTCTTAGTTTACCAAATACCGAAATTGTAAAAAAAGTTTTGCTTGGAGAAAATGGGCTAATAAAACATTGCAGAGAAGGGAAAACAGTAGTAGATTTAAGCACAATAACCTATAAGGGAACTTTAGAAATCGCGGCCTGCTTCAAAGAAAAAGGGATTGCTTTTGTTGATGCCCCGGTTTCAGGTATGGAGGCCAGAGCAATTGATGGCACGCTTACAGTGATGTGTGGTGGAGAGGAAGAGGATTTTAAAAGGATTAAATCACTCTTACAATATATAGGAAAAAAGATAATCTATATGGGTGCCTCAGGCAAAGGTCAATTGACCAAACTAATTAACCAATTGTTGTATGATATTAATGTAGCTGCTGTGGCAGAGATCTTGCCTATGGCGAAAAAATTGGGCTTAGACCCGGTTATGGTTGGAGAAGTGGTAAATACTGGTACGGGTAGAAGTCATGCATCTGAATTTTTCATTCCACGTATCTTGAAAGGTGAATTCTTAGAGGCATATCGAATGAAAGATGCCTATAAAGATTTAGTTAGCGCAGCCAATATTTCTGCTGATTATTGTATTCCTCTTCCTATTTCACACGCTGCCACAACTACCTATCAGATAGCCTTGTTGAAAGGTTATGGAGATGGAGACAAGGGGTCTATGATAAGGGTATTTGAAGATTTTTTAGGCGTACAATTTCGGGAATAAGGGAGGAGAAAATAATTACTATTAGTGATCTTAGCAGTTATTTTCAATAGCAATAGCTCTTACAGGTGAACCATCTGAGTGTTGATATTTTATGGGAAGAACGCTGAGTGTGAAGTAATTACTTTCAATTGCTCCAAGGTTGGTTAGATTTTCAATAATAATAATATTTTTTGATAACAATATTTTATGTGTATCAAAAAATTCAGAACCTGATTTATCTATCGAGATAGTATCAATTCCAACACCTTTTAGATTAAATTTGGTTAACCATTTGGCAGCATTGCAGCTTAAAAAGGGATAGTTTGAGTAATACTTTTGAGTTGTCCAGTATTTGCTCCATCCGGTATTGATGATAATAAATTCAGCCTTTCTTATTCTTTCTTCATATGATTTTAAATACTTAATAGTAATTGATTTATTTTTATAATTAGTAAAATTCAAAATAGTTGCTTCCCCATAAAAATGCTCGATATTCATTTTTTCTAGAAAAGATCCTTTTTCCAACATATGACCGGGAGCATCTAGGTGAGTTCCGATATGAGAATATAAAATCATTTTTGTTTCTCTGAAACCATCTTTTTTAATGGTATTTCCAAATTGAAAAACCGGCGATTCAGTCCCTGGATAAACGGGCATATTTGGATGATTTAAGTGGCTTAAATCAATTATTTTCATTAAATATTGCCTTTTTAATATTTTTTAAAATTAATTTTGAAATTAGATTAGAAATAATAATATAATTAACATACACTTTAAATTATAATAATATATTTTTAAAATAAATAAAAGGAGTAAAAATGACTATTAAGGCAACTGTGCTATGTGAGAATTGTGTATTTCACAATGTTGGGGCAATTGCAGAACATGGCTGGGCAGTATATCTGGAAACCGAACATGGAAATTTTCTTTTTGACACCGGCCAGGGGAAAGCCCTCATCAATAATGCCCAGTATTTTGGTAAGGACTTGTCATCTATTAAAGGAATTATGATTAGCCATCATCATGGTGATCATACCGGCGGTCTTTTGCCTGTAGTAGAACTAATTGGGAAAGTAAAAGTGTATTCCCATCCGGATATTTTTAAAAAAAGCTATAACCTGAGAGGCAAGACAGAGAGATATATCGGAATTCCCCATCGACAGGTAAAGCTAGAGAGTAACGGAGCTGAATTTGTCTTTAATAGCAATTTTGAAGAAATCGCTCCAGATATGATGATAACCGGAGAGATTCCCCGGAAAACCGATTTTGAAAAAGGGGATAAGAATCAGGTAATTAAAAGCGAAAAAGGTTTTGTCAAAGATCCTATTTCTGATGATCAGACACTCGTTTTTAATACTAATAAAGGCTTATTTATTATTTTAGGATGTTCTCATTCAGGCATCATTAATATTTTAAACTATATTATAGAGAAAACCGGAGAAAAGCATATCCATACAATCATCGGGGGAACACATTTGGGACCTGCAAATGCAGAAGTCAGAGAAAAAAGCATTCAAGCATTAAAGAAGTTTGATATTGAGAGAATTGGGGTTTCTCATTGTACCGGTTTAGAAGTTTCTGCACGATTATTAAGTGAATTTGGAGAACGATTCTTTTTCTGTAATGTGGGGACTGTGGCAGAAGTCTAAAAATGTAAAAATATTTTTAGTAAAACGTTGATTTATCTTTTATAGAATATTAGAATAAAAATCATTATTATACAAATTTTAATAATTTTATAAGAAAGGAAGCAGAGAGAAATGCAAGAATTTTTAGAGAAAAAGTTCCAGCTTTCTGAAAACGGAACTAATGTGAAAACAGAGGTTATTGCCGGTATTACTACTTTTATGACTATGGCTTACATTATTTTTGTTAACCCGACTATTTTAAGTGATGCCGGTATGCCCTGGAATGGTGTATTTATTGCTACTATAATGGGTATTGTTTTGGGGACAGTTTGCATGGCTTTATTGACCAACTATCCTTTTGCTCTGGCCTCAGGTATGGGTTTAAATGCCTTTTTTGCCTATTCGGTGGTTATAGGAATGGGTGTAAGTTGGCAAATCGCCCTGGGGATTATATTTTTAGAAGGAGTTCTTTTTATTGTTCTTAGCGTGACACCGATAAGAGAGATGATCATTAACTGCATTCCAAAGGGACTAAAGGCATCAATTAGTGCCGGGATTGGTCTTTTTATTGCTTTTATCGGCTTGCAAAACGCCGGACTGGTAGTTAAAGATGAAGCAACACTGGTTGCTCTGGGTGATGTTTTTAGCGGTACAGGTTTGGTGGCAATTGCCGGTTTGGTAATTATGGCGGTTCTGCATACCTTGAAAATCAAAGGATCGATTCTTTGGGGAATTTTAGGTGCAACTTTAATAGGTTATATTCCGGGGTTGGATGTTACACCTCCTTTTCAGGGTCTTTTTGCATTTCCTCAGTTTAGTGACTGGAGTGAAGTTTTATTTAGACTGGATATTGCTGGTGCGTTGGATATCGCTCTGATTACCGTGATTTTTTCTTTCTTATTTGTAGATCTCTTTGATACGGCGGGTACCCTGGTAGGGGTTAGTACTCAAGCCGGATATTTGGATAAAGACGGTAATTTACCCAAGGCAAGCAAAGCTTTACTGGCAGATGCTATCGGAACAACAGGCGGAGCAATTTTTGGTACCAGTACGGTAACCACATATATTGAATCTGCCTCCGGTGTTTCTGAAGGTGGAAGAACCGGTTTGACGGGAA
>CAYWJZ010000111.1:0-3689 GCA_964458635.1 uncultured Atribacterota bacterium | reverse complement strand
ATTAATATTTAGATAAAACAATAATACATCATAATTGAAATAAGGAGATAATTTATGTTGAAAACAATCCCAGTTCATACCCATAACAGGACGGAAATGCTTGATATAACTTCTCAAATTCAAAAAATAGTGCGGGAAAGTAATCAAAAGGAAGGTTTGTGCTCTATTTTTGTACCACACACAACTGCTGGAATTACTATTAACGAGAATGCAGACCCCAGTGTATTAGAAGATATATTACAAGAGCTTGAAAAAGTGATTCCATTTGATGATAATTATCACCATCTAGAGGGTAATTCTGCAGCTCATATCAAATCAAGCCTGGTAGGTTCTTCGATTAATGTAATTATTGAGAACGGTCAGTTGAAACTGGGAACCTGGCAGGGCATATGTTTCTGTGAGTTTGATGGCCCCCGAACACGTGAGGTGTGGATTAAAATAGTATTCTAATTATTCAATTATAGAAAATAAGGTAGAAGTTCACATAACTGAGGTATTAATGGAAGAAGTGATCCTTATAAAGGGAATAATCAAAAAACTAGTCTACCATAATGAGGAAAATGGTTTTCTCGTTGCTCGTATAGATATGCAGGAACCCGAAAAAAAAGAAACAACAATAGTAGGAAAGATGGCAGCAGTAAGCATTGGGGAGACCTATCAATTTAAAGGAAAGTGGAATCTTGATTCTCGTTACGGATGGCAGTTTAATTTTGAAGATTATCAAATTATTTTACCAACCACTCTGGAAGGTGTTCGCCGTTATCTTGGATCCGGCTTGATAAGGGGAGTAGGCCCTTCGACGGCAAATAGGATTGTTGATTATTTCGGAGAAAAAACTCTGGATATTATCGAAGAGCATCCGGAAAAACTCAATAAAGTAGAAGGAATTGCTCGAAAAAGGGTTGAGCTTATTAAAAAATCCTGGAAGGAACAGAAAGAAATCAAACGAGTTATGCTATTTTTGCAATCCTATCAAATTACAACCGGCTATGCAGTAAAAATATTTAAACAATATGGGACAAAGGCGATTGAGAAACTTAAGGAAAATCCATATTGCCTGGTAGATGATATATTTGGTATTGGTTTTAAAATTGCTGACAGAATTGCTCAAAATTTAGGAATCAAAAATGATTCCCCGGCACGCGTCAGGGCGGGAATTAAATATTGTTTGAACGAAAATGCCGGCCAGGGACATTGTTTTGTTTATCAGGAAGCTTTAACAAAAATGACCGCCGAGTTATTGGGTATCGGAGAAGAAGATGTAGAAAAAGAATGCACCGTTTTAAACAATAACCAGGAAATTATTATTCAGGATAAACAGATTTGGTTGCCTAATTATTTTTATGCCGAGGAAGAGGTAAGTGAAAAGCTAACTACTTTAATTCGATTTCCCCAACAATTAACCCAGATCAATATTGACCAAAAGATAGGACAATTAGAGAAGAAATACCATATCCGTTTTGCCAGGGAGCAAAAACAGGCTATACGGGAAGTTCTACTCCACCGTGTTTTGATTTTAACAGGTGGACCAGGCACCGGGAAAACAACCACAACTGTTGGATTGATAGAATTATTTGAAGATTTGGGGCTCAAGATTGTTCTGGCAGCCCCAACCGGCAGAGCGGCTAAAAAATTAAGTGAGGCTACCGGTAGAACGGCCAAAACCATTCATCGCTTGCTGGCTTATAACCCCAGACAAAAGGGTTTTACGAAAAATAAAAAAAATCCCATCAGGGCAAATGTGATCATTCTTGATGAGGTTTCCATGATAGATATTATTTTAATGAACAATCTGTTAAGAGCTGTTACAGAAGATACTTTCTTAATTCTGATTGGGGATATTGATCAATTACCATCAGTTGGACCGGGGAACTTATTACGGGATATGATTGAATCGGAAGTTATCCCGGTTATACGATTAACACATATTTTCAGGCAAAAGGAAAAAAGTTTGATTGTTGTAAATGCTCACAGGGTAAATCAAGGTAAATACCCCATTTTAAGCGGTAAGCAGGAAAGGGATTTTTACTTTCTAAAGGAAGATGACCCGGAAAGAGCTGCTGAAAAGATTGTTCATCTTTGTACTACACGTTTGCCTCATAGTTATCCTATTAATCCGGTTAGAGATATACAAATTTTAACTCCTATGTATAAGGGGGCTGTCGGTGCAGACCAGCTGAATCAATTAATGAGAAATACCCTGAACCCTAACCGGAAAGGTGTAAAGTATGGTCATCAGCAATACAAAATAAATGATAAGGTTATGCAGATCCGCAATAATTATGATAAAGAGGTATTCAATGGTGATATCGGAAACATCAAGGAGATTGACTATGAAGAACAGGTAATAAGGATTCTTTTTTATCATAGAATTATAGAATATGATTTTTCCGAGTTAAATGAGCTGGTATTGGCTTATGCTATTACCGTTCATAAAAGTCAGGGAAGTGAATATCCGGTAGTTATTATCCCTATGCTGACACAACATTTTCTTTTACTCCAACGTAATCTATTGTATACTGCAATTACCAGGGCTAAAAAATTGGTTATTATAGTAGGAATGAATAAAGCCCTTTGGATTGCCATTAAAAATAACAGAACCCTAAAAAGAAATACCTTTCTTAAAGAAAGATTAAAACAAATGAGTTTAGTAGCAGAGAGGAGAGAAAAATGATTAATGAAGATATAATAAGAGGATTAACGGTTAATTCAGAAAAAAAAATTGTACTATTGGTAGTAGATGGAATTGGAGACCTTCCTTCTAAAGAAGGGAAAACAGCCCTGGAATATGCCAATACTCCTAATCTGGATCAATTGGCTATTCGTTCTATCTGCGGTTTAACAGATCCTATTTCCCCTGGTATCACACCAGGCAGCGGACCTGCTCATCTCTCTTTATTCGGGTATGATCCAATTAAATGTCAAATCGGTAGAGGTGTTTTAGAGGCACTGGGCATAGATGTTGAACTGACCAAAGAAGACCTGGCCTGTCGCGGAAATTTTGCTACTATTAACGAAAATAATGTGATAACTGATCGACGGGCAGGGAGAATCCCAACCGAAACAAATAAAAAAATCTGTACCCTGTTACAGGAAAAAATTACTGAAATAGATGGAATAAAAGTGATTATAAAGCCAGGCAAAGAACATCGTTTTGTAGTGGTATTTCGGGGAAAAGGATTACAGGATGGAATATCTGATGCTGATCCCCAAGTTACAGGTAAAAAAATGAAATATGCTCAGGCTTTAAAACCGGAAAGTGAAGAGAGTGTCAGGATTGTGAACAAATTTATCAAAAAAGCCCGGGAAGTTCTTAAAGATCAACATCCTGCCAATGCCGTCCTTTTACGTGGCATTGCCAAACATCCGGGACTTCCTTTGATGAGTGAACTATTTAAATTAAAACCGGTTGCTATTGCCGCTTATCCCATGTATCGAGGTTTAGCTAAACTGGTGGGAATGGATGTAGTAAAAACTGGAGAAACCATAGCTGAGGAATTTGCTACTCTAAAAGAACAATATGAACAATATGATTTCTTTTATGTTC
The DNA here is from genome assembly GCA_964458635.1 of uncultured Atribacterota bacterium. Classification (GTDB taxonomy): domain Bacteria; phylum Atribacterota; class Phoenicimicrobiia; order Phoenicimicrobiales; family Stramentimicrobiaceae; genus CAYWJZ01. The sequence continues at coordinate 142 of CAYWJZ010000111.1, read as the reverse complement.
ATATCAAAAAGACAGACAGTTATGGTGAGGATGGCAATTATGATGCCAAAGTCAAGGTTATCGAGGAATTAGATCAAAATATTTCCAGTTTGATAAAGCTAAACCCTGATGTTTTAGTTATAACCGGAGACCACTCAACTCC
>CAYWJZ010000110.1:0-3733 GCA_964458635.1 uncultured Atribacterota bacterium | reverse complement strand
TTGACTGAGCTGATAAATTTTGTGAAATTGTGAAGCCTGACCCCGATGATTTTTAACGTATGCTTTCATAATCAATGGGAGAATCTATTTTGGATAAAACAATTTGCCATAGCTGGTTTTGACGTGCCCTGAAAGCTCCAGCACAGGTCAGCAGATAATAATTCCACATTCTTCTAAATCTTTCATCATAACGGTTTCTAATCTTATCCCAATTTTTGTTAAAGTTATGATACCAGGACATTAAAGTCCTATCATAATGGGTACCGAAATTATGCCAATCCTCCAATTTAAATAGACTTTCAAAGTTCTGGGTAATCTGGCTTGCCGCCGGAAGCATCCCTCTGGGAAAGATATATTTGTTAATCCAGGGATTGACAGACTTAGCCGGTCTTTTTCCTCCAATAGTATGCAACAAAAAGAGACCATTATCTTTTAAGCTACGGTCAACCACCTTAAAAAATTCTCGATAATTCTTATAACCTACATGTTCAAACATCCCCACAGAAACAATGGAATCATACTTGTCTGTCAGATCTCTATAATCCTGGTAACGTATTTCAACATCCAGACCTTCACACATTTCTCTGGCTAATTTTACCTGTTTTTCGGAGACTGTAATACCGGTTACTTTTGCCTGGAATTTTTCTGCTATATATTTGGCCAGACTCCCCCAACCACAACCGATATCCAAAACAGTCATCCCGGGTTTTATTTTCAATTTTTTACAGATTAAAGCTAATTTATCTTCCTGAGCTTCATCCAAATTTCTGGCATTTTTCCAATAAGCACAACTATAATTCATTCTTTTATCTAACATCAACTGAAATAGTTTATTGCCAGTATCATAATGACGTTTTCCGATTTCATAAGCCCTGGATTTTCTTTGTTGATTAATAAGCTTTGCTTTTAAGACATCCCAGCCCAGCTGTTTCGGGAGTATCTTTTTCAAATCCCATTTTGCTCTTAAAATATGATCAGTAAGTTGATCTAAGGCAGAACAATCCCACCAGCCGTCCATATAAGCTTCTCCCACAGCAAGCATACCACCTGCCAGAATTCTCTCATAAAGTTGTTCATTATTGACTTTGATATCCCAGGGTCTGGTACCATTGATCTGAACATCTGCCCGGTCTAAAAGCTTTTGTACCTTTTGTTTTAAGGTCTGGCTTCCCATGATTATACTCCCCTAACTATATTATTTTACTTCTATAAATACAAAATTTCTCTCAGAAACCTGTTAGCGACCGTATAATATAAAATTTTTAAAAACCAATTAACATCAACACACTATACGGTCGCTTACTAAAAACTGAGCTCTTTTTATTTTTTAAATCTTATTAGGTAATATTGATTCCAGTTTTGTGAAAATATTATATGATAAACTGTAATAAATAGATCTGGGCCTTGTTAAGAAAAATTTATTTTTTTGATTGCTGTATGATTATTTTGTAAGTCAATTTAATAATATTATACCGCAAAGGAGAAAATTTTTCAGGTTTTTTGAAAATTAAAAAGGTTGACATAAATGGTATGATAATTAAAATAATAGTAACTGCTATTATTACCAGATAATAATCAATAAAGAAAATGTTGGGGGTATAAAAATGAATTCTTTAAAAACTTTACCGGATATGCTGAGAAATAGTATTGAAAAATACCAGGATCGAATTGCCTTTAAAATAAAAGAGGAAGGGAAATTTGTACCGGTCACCTACCAGGAACTTTATCAAAAAATTAAACGTTTTGGAACCGGGTTGCTTAATATTGGTATAAATAGATTTGACCATGTCGGTTTGGTTAGTGAAAATCGACTGGAATGGATGATTTGTGATCAAGCAATCATTCATTTAAGAGCAACAGACGTTCCGTGTAGCGGAAACAGCTCTCCCCGGGATATCTATTTTAAGCTTCATCATTCTGATGCTAATGCAGTAATTCTGGAGGGAGAAAAACAGTTTATTAATTTCTATCAAGTAAAAGAAAAGCTGCCGCAGATTAAAAATGTAATCTTAGTTGATAAGATTAATCTGTTTTCTACAGAAAAGGAGGCTCCTGAATGGGCATTGCCTATCCCTTTTAAAAACGATCAAGACATAAGTAAGGAGCTTGAGAAGGCAATTCTTAATTTTATCAAACATAAGAATATGGTTCTCTTGTTATCTCCCCAAGCAAAAAATTTCTTAGAAAAATACCTGCTGGACAATAAAAAACAACTGCTGGAAAAATCAAACTCCAAGCAATCGGCAGAATTGCTAAAACAGGAACTCTCACAACGAACAATTATTATAAATAAAGAACAAGCCCAAAATCAACCTTTTCAGGTTTATTCTTTCCAGAAAACCTCTGAAATGGGTCAAAAACTTCTGGAGAAAGGCGATTCCCGATTCGAGGAATTATCAAAAACTGCTCTTGAAAATGACCTGGCAACTATCATTTACACATCCGGCACTACTTCTGACCCGAAAGGTGTCATGTTAACTCATGCCAATTTTATGCATAACATTCGGGTTGCTCCGCCCGTTCAGGAAATGAATCTGAATGACCGCTTTTTATCAATTCTACCTACCTGGCATATTTTTGAACGAACCGCGGAATACATTGCGCTGAGTGTAGGTGCATCCACTGCCTATAGTAAACCTTTTAAACAAATTTTACTACCTGATTTGGCTGAAGAAAAACCAACTATCCTGGTTAGTGTTCCGAGGATCTGGGAAAGTGTTTATCAGGGAATCATAAGTAAAGCTGAAAAAGGAAGTGCTATTCAAAAAAAGATATTTGATTGGGCTTTTGAAATCGGTAAAAAATATAAAAAAGCAGAAAGAATTGTTAATCTAACTATTCCTTTGTTTGATAAAACAGAGCCTACTCCTGAAGAAAAAAAACAAGCTCAAAAAACCATAGCTTCTTTGGGCTGGCAATATAGATTAGCCGACAAATTGGTCTTTAAAAAGATTAGAGCAGTTACCGGAGGCCAACTAAGATTTGCCATTAGCGGAGGTGGCGCTCTCCCGGAAAATGTGGATAAATTTTTTGATATAGCAGGAATTATGGTCTGTGAAGGATATGGACTTACGGAGACTTCTCCGGTCCTATGTGCCCGAAACCCCGAATATTGTATTATTTCCACCGTAGGACCTGCTCTCCCTGAAGTAGAATTAAAAATAGTAGATAAGGATAACCTTGAAAAAGAGTTACCTCATGGCGAAATTGGTGTGGTGCTGGTGAAAGGTCCCATGGTTATGAAAGGTTACTACAAGAACGCAAATAAAACAGCTCAAGTCATTCAAAAAGGCTGGTTTAATACAGGAGATTTGGGAAGAAAAACCAAAAACGGAAAATTCCTGCAATTAGTAGGAAGAAGCAAAGATACTATCGTCCTAAGAGGAGGAGAAAATGTAGAACCTCGGCCACTGGAAGAAAAATTAATGGAAAGTGAATATATAAATATGGTTGTAGTAGTCGGGCAGGACAAATCTCGTTTAGGAGCTCTTATTGTTCCTAATTTTGAAAAATTAAAGTCTTTTTCTAAAAAGGAACATTTAAAATCTGATAACCAGAATGAATTGATCAAAGATCCCAAAATTATTTCCTTGTTTCAACAGGAAGTAAGAAGGTTAATCTCTAAAGAAAACGGATTTATGCCTTTTGAAACCGCTATGGCTTTTGCTTTATTACCAAATGAGCTAACTGTTGAATCTGGAGAACTCACTGAAACATTAAAAGTAAAGCGATT
>CAYWJZ010000109.1:0-3928 GCA_964458635.1 uncultured Atribacterota bacterium | reverse complement strand
CCTCCCATATTAATAATTATTTGTTTAGTTTGTTTATTACTTGAACAGGTATTATGGTAGACAATTATTTATTTTTTGTAGTCGAAATTCAGTAAAAATTAAGACAATTTTTACCCTAAATTCAGTCAACAAATGAAATAAAAATACCAGTAAGGTGCGATAAAGAAATAAGATAAAACAAAACAGCAAACCATCTTGAAAAAAAAATGATTAGAGGGTAACATTAATAATTACAGAGATGAAGCTGATTTATACCTTATATCCTGATATGATAATTTTCTTTAGTTGAGGGAAAAATGAAGAAATTTATTACTATTTATCTTATTTTAATTTTAATTTTTTTACAGCTTTTAACTTTTTCTGTTATCTCACAGGAAGAAGAAGATATTTACGCCAGACGGCGTCAAAACATGGTAAACAATCAATTGATTGCTCGAGATATTACCGACCAACTGGTACTAGATGCCATGGGTAAAGTCCCCAGGCATAAATTTGTGGATGAGCGGATTAAGGATAAGGCTTATAATGACTCTCCTCTGGGGATTGGGGAAGGACAGACCATTTCCCAACCCTATATAGTTGCTTTAATGACTCAATTGCTGGAATTGTCCGGTGAGGAGAAAGTTCTGGAAATTGGTACCGGATCCGGTTATCAGGCAGCAATCCTGGCAGAGATAGTTGATGAGGTTTATACTATCGAAATCTATGAATCTCTGTCTCTGGAGGCAGAAGAGTTATTGGACAGTTTGGGATATAATAATATTTATTGCAAGATCGGAGACGGATATTATGGCTGGGAAGAAGAAGCCCCTTTTGATGCCATTATAGTAACCTGTGCACCGGATCATATACCGCCACCTTTATTAGAACAGCTTCATCCGGAACACGGCCGAATGGTTATTCCGGTAGGAGGGGTATGGATGGTGCAGACATTAATGAAGGTCTATCTGGATGAAGGAAAGAGAGTTTCCGAAGGTATTACCGGTGTGCGCTTTGTTCCCATGCTCAGCCAAGTTGACTAGAATTTTTTACCATATTCACTTGTATTCCTATAAAGAAAAAATTAAAGAAAAGTTGGTAGTAAAAATGAGTAAAAAGAAAAAATTTGGCATACCATATGCGCTCTATTTTTATGAATATTACCCGCTCTGGAAGGATTTTTTGACTCGCCTGGGAGCGGAAGTTATTTTATCAGAACCGACCAATAAGAAAATCCTTGATCTGGGAATTCGTTCTGCTTTAAGTGAAGTTTGTTTGCCAGTGAAGATTTTTTACGGGCATACTTTGAGTTTATCCGAAGAAGTAGATTATCTTTTAATTCCCAGAATGGTTTGTATCGAAAAAGGTGCCTTCTTTTGCCCTAAAATGATCGGACTTCCGGATATGATAAAAAACTCTTTATCTTCATTATGCCCCCTGGTAAGTCCCGTTATTGATGTTCGCCAACCTTATGGTACCTGGAAAAATAGTCTGATGCAGGTAGGGCAGTTGATAACCGATAATTCTGCTGATATTTCCAGGGCTTTTTCAGCTTCCTGGGAAAATTTTCAAAAAACCTATTTATCCAACCTTTTAGATCCGAATGTTCTTCAGCCGGATTTTTCTCAAAAGAATAATCAGAACCTTTCCAGACATAATGACGAGATACCCATTAACATTGCAGTACTGGGACATGATTATCTTATCAATGATTCTTATATTAATATGGATTTAATGCGTAAATTAAAAAAGATGAATGTCAATGTCCTGACACCGGAAATGGTTCATCCTAAAATTATCAGAAAACAATTGAAAAAATTATATAAGCCTGTTTTTTGGAGCCTTTCCAGGAGGGTAGTAGGTGCAGGTTTTTATTATTTTGAGAAAAAAGTAGCAGGGATTATTCATCTAACCTCTTTTGAATGTGGTGAAGATTCCATGGTAGGTGAACTGATTCATCATCAAAGCAAGGAATATCCCGAGGTTGCTTATACTGAGTTTGTCTTTGATGAGCACTCGGGAGAAGCAGGCATTAATACTCGTATCGAGGCATTTCTTGATATGATCAGGAGGAAAAAGAGATATGAAATTGGCTTTGCCACGACTCGGTAATATTGAAGTAGTTAACCATACTTTAATTATAGATATGGGCCATGAACTCATTGAGGCTCCTCCCAATAGCAAGAAAACAATGGATTTGGGAGTTAAATATTCACCGGAATACTGCTGTTTACCGTTAAAGATTGCCCTTGGCAATATGATAGAGGCTATAGATCTAGGAGCAGAAGGGCTTATTATGGTTGGAGGATGGGGACCTTGCCGTTTCGGTTACTATGCTCAGGTCCAAAGAGATGTACTGCTGGATTTAGGTTATAACTTTAGAATGTTGATTTTCGAACTTCCCAGAAAAGAGGGCCTGAAAAAATTATGGGAAAATATTAACATTTTACGCAATGGAAAAAGCTGGACATATATGATAAAAAAATTTCAATTTGCCTGGCAGCAAATTCTCCTAATGGAAGAACTGGAAAACAATGTTTTACAGGTTCGTCCCAGAGAAAAGAAAAAAGGAGAATCTTCCCGAATACTATTAGACAGTGTTAGAAAAATAAAACTTGCCAAAGATAAAGAAACACTGGAATATATCAGGAAGGAAACATTAAGAAAATTTGCGGAAATTTCTGATTATAATAAAAAAAATATTATCAAAGTGGCACTGGTAGGAGAATTTTATGTATCTCTGGAACCTTTTGTTAATCATCACCTGGAGGAAAAATTAGGCTATCTGGGTGTAGAGGTAGTTCGTAAAAATTCTATTGAAGCCTGGATAGGCCCTATTATGAGATTAAATATTTTCAAGGAAAGTTTTAAAGAAGAAAAAGAAATAGAGGAAGCCGCTTATAAATATCTGGCACATTCCGTTGGCGGGGAAGGACAGACTACAGTAGGGAATGTAGTCCTTGCTCATCGGGAAGATTTGGATGGCGCTATCCAGGTTGTTCCTTTTACCTGTATGCCGGAAATTGTAGCCGAAACTATTTTGAAAAAGGTAAGCGAAGATCTGGATTTTCCTACTCTGACACTAACCTATGATGAACAGACCGGGGAAGAGGGACTAAATACCCGTATTGAAGCTTTTGTCGATTTACTGAAAATGCGTAGAAAAAAGGGAGTTAAGGCATCATGAAGACTTTTTTGGGAATTGATGTAGGTGCGGTAAGCACTGATCTGGTGTTACTGGATGAAAACAATAATGTAATTAGTGATGTCTATCTTCGTACCCAGGGACAGCCGATTAAGATGATTAAAAAAGGTCTTTCTATCATTCAGGAAGAAAATAAAGGCATTTCTCTGGAAGTATCAGGTGTAGGCGCTACCGGTAGTGGTAGGGTGCTGGCTGGTGCCATGGTAGGGGCAGATGTTGTTAAAAATGAAATAACTGCACATGCTGTAGCAGCACTCTATATCAATCCGGATGTAAGCACTATTTTTGAAATAGGGGGACAGGATTCCAAGATAATAATTTTGCAAAACGGTGTGGTGGTTGATTTTGCCATGAATACTATTTGTGCTGCCGGTACGGGTTCCTTCCTGGATCACCAGGCTTATCGTTTAGGTATACCTATTGAAAAATTTGGAGATTATGCACTACGGGTAGAAAGCCCGGTACGTATAGCTGGTAGATGCACTGTTTTTGCCGAATCAGATATGATTCATAAACAGCAGATGGGTTATAAAGAAGAAGATATTATTGCCGGTTTGTGTGAAGCCATGGTACGTAATTATCTTAATAATGTAGGCAAAGGAAAAAAAATAGTACCACCTATCTTTTTCCAGGGGGGAGTAGCGGCCAATTCGGGAATAAAGAAAAGCTTTGAAAAAGAGACCGGATATGAAATTATCGTTCCGGAATATTACCGGGTAATGGGTGCTATTGGTGCAGCCTTAC
>CAYWJZ010000108.1:0-3958 GCA_964458635.1 uncultured Atribacterota bacterium | reverse complement strand
TTTACCAGGAAAAGAGAGGAGGTATAACTGTAAAATATTTTATTCGATAAAAAAAAGCATTCATAATAGAAAAGGAGTAAATAATAATGTCCAAAAAATTTTATTTCATTCTTATAGCACTACTTATTTTTGTTAATATACCTTTACTTTGTGCTAATGTTTTTGCAACCGAATTGCAGGATTCTTTTTTTACATTGGAAGAGGTTGTGATTATTGCCTCTAAATACCCGCAAGAATTGCTAGACTCAGTAGCCAGTGTAGAAATTATTAACAAAAAAGATATAGAGATTTCCAAATCAGAGGATTTATCGGGAATAATAAAAAGTATCGCCGGGCTTGAAATAATAGATTATGGATCACCCGGAGACATTAAATCAATTAGCATTCGTGGCTCATCCCCCGAACAGGTCTTGATTATGATAGACGGACAGGTGGTTAATGATCCGCAAACAGGTAAAATAGATCTGGGGTTAATTCCGGCGGATATGATTGAAAAGATTGAAATTTACCGGGGACCGGCTTCAGCTCTTTATGGAGCCAATGCCTTAGGTGGAGTAGTTAATATTATTACCAAGAGCGGTAAAGATGAGCAAAAAAGAACCGCCGGTTTTTCTTATGGAAGCAATGATACCCAGAAATACCAGGCTTCTTATCAGAACAGAAACGATGATTTAGGTTATTATTTTACCGGAGAATATTACAAAACAGAAGGGGATCGGGAGAACAGTCAATTAGATAAAATCTCTTTGATGGGTAAAATTTCTAAAGAGATTGGCCAAAAGACAGATTTGGACTTAACCATTCGTTACCATGAGTATCAGAGGGGTCTGCCCGGTTCCCTTGATTATCCTACTCCCAATGCCCAGCAAGATGACCGGAACTTCAATCTAAATCTAAAATGGCAAAAGAGAGAAGAAGATAAGGATATTAATGTAATGGCCTGGTATGATTTTCACCGTCTCATTTATGACAATCCAGATGAGGGGGGACACACCGGTGCCAGTATTCATAAAACCTATACTACCGGGCTATCTTTTGAGAACACCTATTATAACTTCAGTCTTGGTAGTGAGAATATAGAGAGTGACCACACTTTAACCTGGGGTGGAGAAATTAAACAGTATCGGATAGATAGTACAGATATCGGAAACCAACAAGATCTAAACGGTGCAGTTTTTATTCAGGATGTCTGGCAACCTGCAGAATTAGAAAAGCTAAGTATAACAGCTGGGATGCGTTATGATTATAACCAGGTCTTTGGTGGGCAAGTCAACCCACGAATTGGTATTGCATATCGACTACAAGACGATCTTAGCATTCATGCCTCAGTAGGTCGTGCCTATCGAGCACCTACTTATGATGATCTTTACTGGCCGGAAGACGGTTATGTAGGCGGTAACCCAAATCTGTTACCGGAAACTGCCTGGGCTTATGAGTTAGGAATGCATTATATTAATGAAAAAGGTGATATGCAGGCTGAATTAAATATATTCCAAAAAAATGTCAAAGATTTAATTAATTGGGCGGCTGATTCTGAGGAGGTATGGCGGCCTTCCAATATCGGCTCAGCACGCGTTAATGGAGCAGAGGTAATCCTAAAGAAAGAATTGAATGAAAATTTCACAGGTAATGTAAATTACACCTATCTGAATGCCAGAGATCTTGACACAGATAGCCAGCTAAAACCAAAACATAAATATGGGTTTGGTTTGTCTTATTTGAACCAGGTTGGAGAAAATCAGGATGATTTTACAGCAAGCTTAGATGGTTATATGGTTACAGGTAGGCCTGATGATTTAAATAACTATTATTTATTTAACGCAAATATTGATAGAGATTTTACTATCAACAAAGAAAAAGATCGTAAAATTAAATTAAGCTTCTCAATTAAAAATATATTTGATCAAAAACCTGAATTAGCCAGCAGTTATCCGATTCAGGGAAGAACATATTTATTAGGAATCAGTACTGATTTTTAAGTTCAACAAAATAGGGGTGGATAGTCTGAACGCAATTCATCCCTATTATTTTCTTTTATTAGAAATGCAGGGGAAATGAATAATAAGATATTTTTTATTGCCATAATCATTTCATTATTATTACATATTTGGGCTATCAATATTTTTTCTATTATAGCGGACAAATGGAATTATCAGGAGGAAAAGAAGGAGATACTTCTTTCTGCCAGGATGGAATTTTTTGTCTCGAATTCCTTTTCTCAGTCTGTTGAGGAAAATATCAATCAACCTCTTAAAGATGATCGTGTGATTTCAGAGAACGTTCCCGATGAGAAAGATATGATTAAGCAAGCAGAATTCCAACCAACAAATGGCAGGAGAGAGCAGGACCAAAGTGTGGAGGATAATTTATTGGAAAGAAAAGAAACAGTCAAGGAAGAGACAATCCTCCAGAAGAATGAACCAACAGAACAGAGTGATGAACAAATTATTCAGGACAAAGATTCTATCGGAGAAGTAGAAAAAAACAAAACTCAAAGTAATGCTAATTTTCAGCAATCTGATAGAGAAGAAGATAATGGAGAGATTGTTGATGAAATTGAACCTGCACCAAAGGAAGAAATGCAAACAAAATCAGTTCAGGAAGATCCTCTAGATTTAACAAAGTCCAATCTAGGTGATGGTCAAATAAGTTTACCAAAAATCATTACCTTTGATCCACCAGATTATCCTGATAAATTACGAAGAAGAGAGATTGAAGGACAGGTTCAATTAAAGGTATTGATTAGTAAGGAAGGTAAGGCGGTGCAGGCGAAAATATATATTTCTTCAGGTTATCAGGATTTTGATCAGGCCGCCTTAGAGTCTGTTTTAAAGTGGAAATTTACGGCAGCACAATTTGACCATAAAAAAAGGGATAGTTGGGTATTAATTCCTGTTGTTTTTAAATTAGAGTAAATATCGCACCCGCTAAGCGGGTGGCTTTAAGAACCCCTAAAAAATGGTTTTTCATGGTTAAATAAACTTTGAAAGAGGTATTAATAATGAACTTATTAATTGAACAAGGAGGGGTTGTTATTTATCCCCTCCTGATTGCCTCGGTTATTGCCCTGGCTATTATCATAGAACGTTTTTTTTATTTTATAAGAATAAGACGGGAAATCCCGGAAAAAATGATGAAAAAGCTTAAGCAATATTTGATAAATGAGCAACTTGAAGAAGCTCTAAGCTTATTAAAGCGACCCTATAATCCCATCTACTATATTTTATTTAATGGAATTATTTCCTGGAAGAAGGGCCCTATTGAAATGGAAAGAGCAATGACAGAGGCAAAAATGATTACCTTTCCCAGAATGGAAAAGTTTTTAGCAATGCTTCACTTTATTGGCAAGATGAGTCCCTCTCTAGGGTTATTAGGGACAGTAACCGGTATGATCAAAACTTTTCATTTTTTATCTTTAAATGTTGAATCTCAGCAATTAGCCCAAGGCATATCTGAGGCATTAATCACAACAGCCTTTGGTTTAAGCATATCTATTCCTACATTGGCAGCCTATTATTATTTTATGAATAAGGCCGAACATATAGTGAAACATACCGAAAAGAGAGAATTAGAGCTGATTCATTATAGTCAGAAATTAGGTGATGAAAATGCACAAGTACAAGATTAAGAAATTAGATCTGGAAATGAATCTCGCACCACTTATTGATGTGGTATTTCTGTTGTTGATTTTTTTTATGGTTGCATCAACATTAAATACCGATGAAGTTCGGGCAACAATACAATTACCACAGGTTGATATGCAGACAGAATCTGAGAAGTTCTCTTTGACTTTGTATCTGGACAAGACAGGTATGATCAGTACTGAAAATAAGGCTATCAACTGGGATAATCTACAGGGATATTTAACAAATCAATTTAAAGAAAAACTGGATGGCATCGAAGTCTATGTAGACCGAGAAGCTGATTTTGAATATATTGCCAGAGTAATGGCTGTGGC
>CAYWJZ010000107.1:0-4094 GCA_964458635.1 uncultured Atribacterota bacterium | reverse complement strand
AAGGATTAGTTCGGTTAGAAAAGTCATGAGCTGAAGAAATAACATTCATACCAACTTCTTTGGCCATCTCATAAATCGGCTCAAAATTTCTCTTTTCTGTAATAATAATCGGGTTTAATCTTAACCCTAGATGTAAGGTACGAGCTAATGCAACGGCACCGGGGGGGCCATCTGATTCTCCAGTTGGATATCTGGGAGGAGCACCGGCACCGGTTAGTATAAAAACATTATCTTTTTCTTTTGTTCTTTTCATTATTTCAGTAGCGGCCAAATAAGTAAGTGGGTATGGATATTTTTTTCTGGCTGCATCATACAATTCCGGGAAGACACCCGAAGTAGGCATCCGAGGCCTCATTTCTACCGCACATAATCGATCTATATTTTCCCCTACGATTATTGCCATTTGCTCTCTGGAAATTTGGTGCAAATCTTTCTGTTGCATTTTTTATTTCCTTTCTTAAATTTTTCAATAATTATTTTTTCTATTCAGATCAATATTCAGATAATAATGAGCCGAACCCTTGAATTGGCAACTTCATTCCTGATAATCTTAGCAGTTTCCACATGGTTGCCTGATTGCTGCTAATTACTTTTTTGCCAAAATCTTTTTCTAAGATTTCCAGCAATTCAACAGTTTTAAAATCAGTACAACTAATAAAGATGCCTTCTGAATCAAGGTGGTCTATTTTTCGCACTAAATCATATGTTGCATCTAAAGGTAATTCACCCTCACCGGAGAGCATGTTCAAACCTTCAATTTTAACTACTTCAAATCCGTTTTTCTCTAAAAATTCTTTTAATTTATCCATAATAGAATGTAAGTAAGGGGCTCCAACGGAAAGTTTTTTTACCCCTGCGATCTTAAGTGCTTCTATAACCGCTGTGGAGGTAGTAGTAGCTACTATTCCCGTACTATCGTTTATAGCATCAATAACTTTTTTATCATAGCCCATTCCTTTAATAAAACTGCCACTGGTGCATCCGAAACCGATAATATCAACCTTAGCATGTGCAAGCAGTTCTGCCTTTTCCGGTACATAATCAATCATTGCTGAAAGCTGTTCTTCATTATCCTCTGTTTGTGGTATTCTTGAGAAATGCACCGAAACGCCCTTAGGTGCCATCATAGGCATTTCATATTCCAGAGTAATATTTGAAGATGGGATTAATAATCCCAATTTTCTTCTACGGATCATAGATTTCACATCCTTTATCGATATTAATATCTCAATTGTGTCTGATTTAGTTTGTTTCTAGAGAAGTTTTTTAATTGCCTGCTCAATTCTATCCAGACCCTCTTTGATCTCTTCCATCGATTTAGCAAATACAAATCTAACATGATCAGGATAATTAAAAGCAACTCCGGGAACAACTGCAACATGTGCTTTTTCCAGAAAAAATTTAGCAACATCTAAATCATTATTAATAGTATTTCCTTCATACTTTTTACCATATAGGGCTGTAATATTCGGAAAAGTATAAAATGCACCGTCCGGATACTGACACTGAATGCCTTCTATCTTATTCAGCCGGCTAACCATATATTCTCTTCGTTTTGTATATTCTTCCACCATGGATTTAACCGGTGCCTGGGTGCCATTCAAAGCCTCAAGAGTCGCCTTCTGAGCAATGGAATTCACATTTCCCGAAGCATGACCTTGAAGATTAATCATGCCTTTAATAATTTCTTTTGGACCTGCTGCATAACCTACTCGCCATCCTGTCATGGCATATGTTTTGGAAACACTATTTACCGTAATAGACATCTCTTTTTCTTTTTCACCCAAAGAGGCAACACTGATGTGCTTTTTGCCATCATAGATAAGATGTTCATAGACTTCATCAGTAATAATATATACTCCTTTTTCCACTAGAAAATCCACAATTTTTTTTAGTTCACCTTTTTCAAAGATAGAACCGGTTGGATTATTAGGGCTATTGATAATAAATGCCTTGACTTGGAGGTTATAACTCTCTTTTACTTCCTCCAGAGTAGGGCGAAAATTATTTTCTTCTTTTGTTTCGAAAAAAAGTGGTTTCGCTCCAGTAAGCTTGATTTGTTCGGCATAACTTACATAGCAAGGAGTCGGAATTAATACTTCGTCTCCCTCATCACAAATAGTTCTAAAAAGTTCATAAAGTGCCTGTTTTCCACCGTTAGAGATAATAACCTGGTCTTCTTCATAGGTAATTCCGTTTTCTCTTTTAAATTTCTCTGCAACTGCTTTCCTGAGTTCCGGTATTCCCGGTACATTGGTGTATTTGGTAAAACCATTATTAATGGCTGAAATGGCAGCTTTTTTAATATGATCGGGAGTATCAAAATCCGGTTCACCCTGGGCAAAACTAATAATATCTATTCCCTGTCTTTTCATTTGGTTGGCTAAAAATGAAGTGCTTTCTGTAGCAGAAGGGCTAATTCCTGCTACCGATTTTGAGATAATATTTCTATTCACAAATATCCTCCTTAAAAATTCTATAAAAATTCAGAACACTATTTTACCTGAATTTATAAGAATTTCTTTATCAATAACAACAGTAGGATTTTTAATAATTACATCTGTATGCATTGAAGACTCAACAGTTCCACCCATAGTATGGTTATCCCCTATGCCAAAATGAATTGTGCCGTAAACTCCCTCATCTTCCAGCATGCTACCGCATATTTTGCATTTAGGATTTAATCCTATGCCAAACTCTCCAATATTAAAGACTTCTTTTTCTTTGGCACTATCAAGCATCTTTTTAAATAATTCAGCTTCCTTTGATCCTTCTATTTTTGTTACAAATCCTTTTGAAACACATAAAGTAACATCTTCTTTTAGCGGACCTAATCCGGGCAAAACAATACTTCCGTCTATTATAATTTTTCCCTTTGCAGTCCCTTCTATAGGAGCAATACAAACCTCAATATCAGGAGGTGAATTAATCATACCCGGCTGATCTGAAATACCGGACTCTACAATAGCTTCTCTTCCCTCAATGGAAAACTGAACATCAGTACCCTTATCTGTAGTAACCCGGACAAGTGAACCTGCTGATAATGCCTTACCAACTTTTATAGCTTTGTCTCTCTGTTTATGAAAATCTACAAAAAGTCCGCCTTCTCGCAACATCTGCCTGGAAAATTCTGGAAGATTAACCCATCTGACTCCCCTTTTGCATACTTCTATTCTTGCATTGGTATGGAAAAGTGAGAATGAAGTTACTGCAAAAACAACATCTGCCTCTTTGAGAGCTGCTGTGTAAGGAATAGGTGGTTCTTCACCATGATTTTTACGGGGGACCATACTTATTATAATCGGTTCAATATTACGTTCTATACATGCTTTGGCAATAATATCGGCAATATCTAGTTTCCCTTGATCAGAAGCAATAACTACTTTTTCTCCGGCTTTTACCACTCCACAGGTATCAATTAAAATTCCAGCACCTATCATCTCTTTCATTTTTTTGCTCCTTTATGTTTTTGTAAAAAATATGACTTCTGACTATGACAGAGATCTTATTTATTCTACAAAGATAGCCAAATCAGGACAGTTAATTTCACAAAGTCTACATTTGATACATTTTTCTTGATGAGCAACATTTGGAATAACAAACCCTTTATCATTCACTTCTTTTCCTGTCTCAAAAACATCTTTTGGACAGAAATAAATACATAGTTGACATCCTTTACATATTTTTCCATCAATATAAACTGACATATTTTTAACCCTCAATTTGCTTAATTAAACGGATAATGTCTATGGAATCCTCGGCAATATATGCGCCTGCATCTTCCAAGGCATTAACCTTTGATTCTACTGTGCCTAAATTTCCTTCAATAATAGCCCCTGCATGTCCTAATGATTTTCCCTTAGGTGCTGATTTCCCAACAATTAAAGTAATAACAGGTTTAGATATCTCTTTTTTTATCACTTTCGCGGCATCTTCTTCCATTGTTCCGCCTATTTCACCTAACATCACAATCATCTTGGTCTCATCATCGGCTTCAAACATTGGAAGAATGTCAGTCTGTTTCAAGCCCCATAAAGGCCCCCCTCCTATTGCTACAACTGATGATTGTCCGATATGGTTTTCCGTTAGAGTCT
>CAYWJZ010000106.1:1996-4134 GCA_964458635.1 uncultured Atribacterota bacterium | reverse complement strand
GATATGCCCAAAGCCATTAGCCTCCCGGCAGGACAGGGTAAACAATTCAAGAAAGATATGGAAAATCTGGTAAATACCTTAAGAAAGCATATTCCTTCTCTATTGGAAAGTGAAAAATACCAGAAAAGCAAGGACGTAATTACGGATAATTTTAAAAAGAAACAACAATCAATTGTTAAAGAATTCGAGGATAAAGTAAAAGCAGAAAATTTTACCGTGGTTCAAGTACAGATTGGACCATATTCCAAACCGGATATTTTTCCTATAATTAATAAAAAACCAACTAATCTGGAAAAGCTGGAAAATATGGTTGCAGAAGGTAAATTTTCCAGAGAAGAATTTGAAAAAATCAAACAAAAACATCAAAAATTCACCAATGAAATAAACCAAATTTCTAAAAAGATTAATAAATTACAAAAAGAGTTAAGTAAAAAGCTGCATGAACTGGAAAATAAAATGATTGCCCCCCTTGTAGAAGAAGAAATCGGGGAAATACAAAAAAAATATGATAATAGATCTATTGATTCTTATCTTAATGAAGTAAAGAAAAATGTACTGGAAAATATTAGTCGCTTTCAGGAAAAGGAAAGCCAATCTCCAGCTCTCCCGGGATTGAAGCTACCGCAAGCAAAAGATACTTTTACTGATTATTCAGTCAATATCCTGGTAGACAACTCTGAAACCGAAAATTCACCTGTTATCATTGAAACACATCCTTCTTATAAAAATTTATTTGGCATGATTGAAAGAAGAATGGACCGAACCGGACAATGGATCACTGATTTTACTAAAATAAAAGCCGGTTCATTATTACGTGCCAATGGTGGATTTTTGGTGGTTAATGCCTTGGATTTGCTTCTGGAACCTGGAGTCTGGCCGGCATTGAAACGAACACTATTAAATCAAAAAATTGAACCCGAGACCTATGACCCCTTCCCTATGTTCAGCACCTCAGCACTTAAACCCGAACCAATTGAGTGCAATGTCAAGGTCATTATGATAGGAGATCCCATTATCTATCAACTTCTTTACTTCAGAGACCAGGACTTTGAAAAAATCTTTAAAATAAAAGCAGATTTTGATACAGTTACTGAAAATAATGCTCAAAACATCTATCAATATGCCTGTTTTATTAAACAGCTCTGTGAAAGGGAAAAATTGCAGCCTTTCGACCATACTGGAGTCGCCGGTGTTATCGAATATGCTGTGAGGTTGGCTGGAAGAAAAAACAAAATATCAACACACTTTAATAGTCTTGTTGATCTGCTCAGAGAAGCAGATTACTGGGCAAAAAAAGAAAAAGCAAAAGTCATCCAAAAAAGACACATAACTCGTGCTATAAAAGAAAGAATCGAGAGACTGAATCTCATTGAAAATAAAATTCAGGAAATGATTGATCAAGGCACTATTATGATAGATACAGAGGGTTCAGTTGTCGGTCAGGTTAATGGTCTCTCGGTTTACGATTTGGGAGAATATACCTTTGGCAAACCAACGAGAATTACCGCCAAGTCATCTATGGGGAGGGCTGGTATTATCAATATTGAAAGAGAGGCTGACTTAAGCGGGAAGACACACAACAAAGGAATGCTTATCCTTAGCGGGTACCTTCGGTCAAAATATGCTCAGGATAAACCGCTGACCATCAGTGCCAGCATCTGTTTTGAACAATCCTATTCCGGGGTTGACGGAGACAGCGCCTCTTCAACAGAGGCTTATGCACTTATTTCCAGTATTGCTAATATTCCACTAAGACAGGATATTGCCGTTACCGGCTCCATTAACCAAAAAGGAGAAATTCAGTCCATTGGAGGGGTAAACCAAAAAGTTGAAGGTTTTTTTGATGTATGCAAAGCGAAAGGTTTAACAGGAACACAAGGTGTGATGATTCCCGAGACCAATATTCCAGATCTTATGTTAAGAGAAGATGTTGTGGATGCCATTAAAGATAATCAATTCCATCTTTATACAGTAAAAAATATCGACCAGGGAATTGAAATACTAACTGGGAAAAAAGCTGGACAAAGACAAAAAAATGGTAAATTTGCGAAAAATTCTATCAATGATTTAGTTAATAGGAAACTTCTTGAATTTGCAGTTAAATTGAAAGATTTTGATGAAGAAAAAGAGTAAAATCA
>CAYWJZ010000106.1:0-1896 GCA_964458635.1 uncultured Atribacterota bacterium | reverse complement strand
ATAATCTTTATACTTTAAATATTCAGGGGGATATAGTAATGAAAAATTCAAGAATAATGAGGGTCTTGTTTGTCTGTCTTCTCTGCTATTTTTTTCTTTTTACTTTCTTAACTTCAGCAAATGCTAATAATACTAATATTCAGCTGGAAGAACTTCTGCAATCCATCATAGAAGAAAAAACAACTATTCCAGATACTTACACTTTTATTAATTTAGGGAATTTCTTTATAGGTCAGGAACTTTTTCAGCAAGCTCACGATGAATACAAGAAGGCTTTAGAGTATGACCCCTCTAACAAAATGGCTTTGGTAAATCTTAGCTATTCTCTATTCAAAATGGAAGATTATAAACAGGCACTAAGTCATTTAGATCAATTGACCGCTCATGATACTGCCTATGCCCATGCCTATTATATAAAAGGTAAGATTTATAAAGAACAGCGTAAAATGGATGAAGCAATCGAACAATATGAAAAGGTAGTTGAGCTTATTCCCAATCACCAACAATTAAACGCAGAGTTAGGGCAGCTTTACCTTGATAACCAGCAGTTAGTGAAAGCCAACGAAAAATTTATGGAAATGGGATACCATCAACCAAGTCCACCAATTATGGATAAACTAGTTAATTATAAAACTAATGCCTATTGCTATCTTCACCTGGGTAATTATTATCGTAATATCGGTGAGTTGGAAAAAGCTCAACAGGCTTATCAAAAAGCAACTCAATTTGAAGATGATAAAAGATCAGCTGCCCTTGCTTACTTCTATCAGGGAGAAATCAATCTAAAGGAACATCAATATGATCGGGCAATTATTGAAAAGAAATTAGCTCAAAAAATATATCCCCTGGGAGATCACAATTTTACTTTTGACAGTTTTGCTGAAGCATTTTTAGAAATTGGTGATACCTATTATCATAAAGGAAATCTTCCGGAAGCACTGAAACACTACGAACTAGCCAGCAGTATGGCTAATGCACGGGACATTCTAGCACAAGCACATTACAAAAAAGGTTTAACCTATTATAGAAATCAGGACTATAAAAATGCACTAAGAGAAGCAGAAACTGCACTCTCTCTAAATCCTGAATATTTATCAGATCGAGAAAGATTGATCGCCTTACTCATTGCAAATAGTTGGTCAAAGGTTACAAAAAATTAATTTATCTAATTATATTTAGATTTAGATGTTTTATCATTATTTTAACTTAATTGTATTGTACAATATAAATTGACAATTGATTTTATTAATAAAAATCCCTCAAAAAAAATAGAGAGGAGATCTAAAAATGAATGGAACACAATTTTTAAAAGGCTTAACTATTATTCTTGTTGGTGTTATTCTTTTATTGAACAATCTTAATATTATAGAATGGTCTGTCTGGTATAATATTCTAAGACTTTGGCCATTACTTTTGATTAGCCTGGGAATCAGCTTAATTTTCAGACGTAGGCTTTCCTGGCTTGCTCCACTGGTTATCTTAATAGGAATTGTTATCGGAGCAAGTGCCAGTTATATGGGAGTTGACTTGCACCTGGAAGGTAATATTATTACTGAAACTGAAACCTTTCAAAGGGAAATCCAAATGGTGCCTGTTACTACAAAAACCGAAGAAAGTCTTGAAGAAGAATTAACTGAATCAGAAACCAGCACTGAATCTGTTATAGATTCAGAAACTGAAGAAGAAGGAATTACTGATCAAGAAACTGAAAAGGTACCAAATGTTCACAAGGCTAATCTCCATCTAAATTATGATGTCGGTGTATTTATACTTGAATACCCGACTCCTCTGGTCTATCAATGCCAGGTTAGCTATCGCTATCCCGAATTCAAGCCTATTGAAGATTATTCAATCTCCGACCATACTGCAGATATCTATATCCACCATAAATCTCTA
>CAYWJZ010000105.1:0-4209 GCA_964458635.1 uncultured Atribacterota bacterium | reverse complement strand
TCATCTTATGTTGACTCATAGATAAGGATTGATAATGAACCATGTATGGATTGCATTTGGGCTGACATTATTTGCGGGAATGGCAACCGGGATCGGCAGTATCATAGCGTTTACCGCAAAGAAAACAAACTACCGATTTTTATCAGTGGCAACGGGATTCTCCGCCGGTGTGATGCTCTACGTTTCATTCGTAGAGATCTTTTTCAAGGGTGCCGAATCGCTCTCAGAGCATTACGGGGAATACGCGGGAAATTGGATCAATGCTGCCTCTTTCTTTGGCGGGATTCTGTTGATTGGACTCATCGACAACCTTATTCCCTCCGCAGAGAACCCACATGAAATCCACTCTGAAAAAGAGATGCGTCCGCTTCGTAATCCATCTGCCCCGATCCCAAACTTCGAGTCTGCAACAGCCATGTCCGTAAAGCGCGAAGGCTTCCACGATCACGGCACTGAACACCATAAGCTTATGCGGATGGGGTTGTTCACCGCTCTGGCCATAGGCATTCACAACTTCCCGGAAGGATTAGCCACCTTTCTGTCTGCTTTAAAGGACCCAAACCTGGGTTTGATTATTGCTGTGGCGATTGCACTTCACAACATCCCTGAAGGAATCAGCGTATCTGTACCTATCTTCTATGCTACCGGAAGCCGTAAGAAAGCCTTTCTGTACTCTGCACTCAGCGGACTGGCCGAACCTGTCGGAGCCGGTATTGGATACCTTGCAATCCGTTTCTTCTTTGGAGGCGGAAGTACTGTGCCGATTCCGCCGGAAATAATGGGTATCCTATTCGGTGCTGTGGCGGGCATTATGGTATACATCAGCCTGGATGAATTACTTCCCACAAGCAGGGCTTACGGGAAAGGTCATGATAGTTTGTACGGACTAGTGGCTGGCATGCTGCTGATGGCTTTCAGTTTGTTGCTTATGCAGTAATAAACAGGAAGTGGCCAACAAACATATTAAAAGATAAGTCTTTACTCAACCTGTGAGGAAGGATGAAAAGGGCTCTTTTTTGTCAGCCATCCCTTTTCCTTCCAGTAGGCCTTATCAAGGTTGTCATCATAGTATTTTGTGATAACTTTTTTCATCATAAAAAAAACAATTCTGGTGTATAAACGGTGGGATAAATAATTTCTCTTCTTAATATTTTTATAGAATAAAATTGCTTTTTGATTGAGAGCTTTTTCTATCTTTTCTTTTTTCCTGGGGTCTACCTTCTGCCAGGAGGCCGCTGCCACTGCAATGCCAAAACTATGAATGCGTTTAAATCCCAGAAAAGTTAAGGGAATCTTTATTCCCTTGATGGTATTCCCGATACCTCCACCGGCTGTGGTAGAGATAATCATAGCTATTTTGTGAAAGATTTTCTCATTAGGACGATGAGGCATCCAAAGATAACAAAGATGATCAACCAAAGACTTCATTGCTCCGGTCATATTAAAGCCATATACTGGAGAAGCCAGGATAATTCCATCTGAATGGAGTATTTCAGTTACAATAGGATATACTTTTTCAAAATGTGGACAATGCTCTTCCCCCTTTAAGAAACAATTGAAGCAGCCTAAACAAAAGTGAGGTAAGTCCCTGGGAAGAAAGAACTCGCTAAAATGAACTTGTTCCAATTGAGATAGTTTTTCTTTCACAAAATTGACGCAATGATAAGTACTTTCTTTGCGTTGATTTCCATATATGATAGTAATTTTCATTTTATTGTTTTTCCTTATATAAAGTAGAGTATATTTAGAAGATATCATAGTCAACAAAAATTCACAATATAACAAATTTCCTTAATAAAAAGTATTTGAAATGTTATCGATGCCTCAAATAAAAAAGAACTCCAAATTATTTTAATTATAGGGCTATCTCCTCTCCACGGAAAATACTCACTCATGACAACTATATTTTTTAAGTATCAGAAATTTTTCATATTAACCAAAAATTAACCGATTACTTATTTATTCTTAATTATTTTTATCTATTTTAAAAACAACCAAAGAGAATTTCACTGAACATATGATTGCTTAAACAGAAAAAAGTATTGGGGGTGATATTGAATAAAAAATTAAGGTTTCTGTTCTATGCTTAGGCATCATGTTGGAAATAAAAAAAATTAAATTAGTTTTAAAATGAAGGAGAAATAGATGATGTTCAAAAGTAAGTTTTCTAAAATTATTATTTGCGCTACAATTATCAGTCTTTTAGTTACAAGCTGTATTTTTGCCGAAAGCACCCCTAAGTATGTTTTTTACCTGATTGGTGATGGTATGGGAGCAGCCCAAAGACAAATAGCCGAATTATACATGCAAAATGAGCAAAAAGACCCGTCATTCAAATTAACGATGAATACCTTTCCCATGACTGGAATGATTACTACCTATTCTTCTGATACCCTGGTGACTGATTCTGCAGCTGCCGGAACTGCCTTGGCTTGCGGATATAAAACTAACAATGGCATGATTGCTCAATTACCGGATGGTACTAATGTAAAATCGCTTATACAAGAGGCTGAAGCAAAAGGCATGGCCACCGGTGTAATCGCCAGTACAAGAATTACTCATGCCACTCCCGCTGTTTTCTACTCACATCATGTTTCCAGAAATGCAGAAAATGAAATTGCCGAGCAGCTTGTTGATGCTGAAGTTGATTTTATTGCCGGTGGTGGTTACCGACATTTTGTACCACAGGATGGCACATTTGGTAAGTCCAAGAGAGAGGATGATCGTAATCTTTTAGCGGAGATGGAAGCAAAGGGGTATACTGTGTTTTTAGGGGATGAAGACAATGCTTTTCAAAAATATCAACCCCAGTCTTCTGACAAGGTTATCGCTTTATTAACCTATTCTCATCTACCTTATGAAGTGGATCGCGTCAATAATCCGGATCTTAAAAATTTACCCTCCTTGGATGAATTAACTGAAAAAGCCATTGATTTGTTATCTACTGATAATGATGGTTTCTTCTTGATGGTAGAAGGTGGACGAATTGACCATGCCTGTCATATCAACGATTTGGCCGGTACGATCCATGACACGTTAGCTTTTGATGATGTGGTACAAACAGCCTATGAGTTCTACCAAAAACATCCCAGTGATACCTTGATTGTGGTTGTGCCTGATCATGAAACTGGTGGTATGGGACTTGGTTTTGGGAAAAATTACTTTTTAAAATTAGATGAATTATCAGACATTCAGATATCTGGTGGAGATATCCTTAATTATGCTTATGAAGCTAATGGTGACCGGAAAGCATTCTTGGACTACATCGCCAAAAATTGTGGGTTAGATAATTTAACTGAAATCGAATTGGCCGAACTGAATACCGCAATGGATGTAGTAGACAAGGGTTTACGAGAAGACGTACCGGTACAGAAATATGGACCAAGTTATTACAATCCACCTGCAGTTTCAACCAACCATATTATCTCCGAAAGAGCCAATATTTTCTGGACGACTTATGCTCATTCAGGGGTTCCAGTCCCTGTTTCTGCTATAGGTATTGGTTCAGAAGAATTTGGTGGATTTAAGGATAACACAGATATTGCCTGGGCACTTGCAAAAGTGATGGACTTTGAACTTTCTACTGCTAGCGCAATGGCTGGGAAATAACTGACATATTTTTACTTAATTTAGAGTAAGTGATGATGTTTACACCGCCCAACAAGCAGGTAACGATGAAAAAGTTATCTGCTTGTTTCAAAAGGAGAAGAAAATGAAAAAATGGCTCTCTGTTACCATGGTATTCCTTTTAATTGTTATTACTATGGCTTTATTCATTACAAATAATTTTCAGCCAGAAAAAGGATTATCTCCAAATAGTAATGTTTATGAAATCAAGGCTAAAGTGTTGGAAGTCGATGATGATGATGTTATAAAGGGAGGTCTGGCCAATATTGGTTTTCAAAGATTAAAAATTGAATTACTGGAAGAACCCTTTAAAGAAAAAACAGTTATTGCTACGAATAATTTGCTTGGCCAATTAGAAATTGATGAAATGTATGAAGTTGGAGATATCGTTATTGCTGGAATTCAGACAAAAAATAATGAAATTAGCAATGCTGTAGCAGTATCACTTTATCGACAGGGAAATGAACTACTCTTATTTGGGTTGTTTCTTTTTTTACTTATTTTATTTGCACGTTACATCGGTTTGAAGGCTTTTCTTTCTTTTATAGCAAGTCTCTATATTATTTGGAATTTTTTGCTTCC
>CAYWJZ010000104.1:1424-4219 GCA_964458635.1 uncultured Atribacterota bacterium | reverse complement strand
AAAGCCCTGCTGACGATAGGCCATATTCACCACTGTCAAATTTTGGTCTGCCAAAATTCTTTTAATATAGGGGAAATTATATTCTCCGCTTTCTACATCCAATAGATGTGAAGTTGCCAGATGTGCAACTCCCTGTTTTAAGGATAGAAGACCACCCATGCTTCCGGTATGAAAGGATGCCAGACGAAATTCCGGCGAATTGGTTTGCAGCTCATTCTTTAAAACATCTAATATAAGATCATGGCTTCCAATAATAATTATCGTGTTATCTAAATTAGAATTATTTTCCTCTAATAATTCTGCTTCAGTTTGTTCTTTTAAACCTAATCCTTCACTAAGCGATGGAATCCTAATAAGGGCATCTGCTTCTACTAACGAAGAAATAACCCCTGCTCCCCGACTTAAGGGATATGCCATTATATTATCATCAATCTTAGCTAACTTTACACGAAGAAATTCTTCATTCCCTAACCTGGATACCACTTTTCTAGCCATCAATGCCTTTACTTTACTTCTTTTCGGGGGAGTCAAAGCGAGGTTTTTATAGACTAAAGGCAAAACAAATTCCCAGGCAGCAATTAAAAAAGAGACCGGATATCCCGGTAGTCCTATAACCGGGGTATTTTGTACGATTCCGGCTAATGTTGGTTTCCCCGGCATAATAGCAATACCATGGAATAATATTTCTCCGATTTCACTAAGCGCCTTCGCAGTAAAATCTTTACTCCCTGCTGAGGTACCTGCAATGACTGTAACTATATCATTCTCGTTTATCGCTGACAATAATGTTTTCTCTAATTCATCTTTGATATCACGAATAACTGGAAATATAACAGGTTTTCCACCCCATTGAATAACTGAATTTGATAACATCCTGGAATTAAAATCCAGTATATCACCTGCTTTTATCTCTTCCTTATCAAGTCCAATTAGCTCTTCTCCCGTAGGAATTATGGCCACACGAGGTTTTTGTCGAACATTTATTTCGGCTATCCCTCCTGCCATCAGGGCACCAATGTCCACAGGTCTAATTTTATGGTTTGCAGTCAATATTAGCTGGTGTGTTACAATATCCTCCCCGATATTACGAACATTCGCCCCGGGGTAGACAGAGTGAAAGATTTTCAGCTGTTCAAATTCCTCTTTTTGAATATTGGATTGGCTATTCTCTTTTTGTTCAACAGGGATAACATCCTCAATTTTTATCACTGAATCAAACCCTTCCGGGATTGGATATCCGGTATTTACATGTAAAAAGTCTTTTTTGTAGGTTAAAATAACCGGATTCCTTTCCGAGGCATTTTCTGTACTTTTAGAATGTACAGCTATTCCGTCCATTGCTGAAGCCGTATAGTGCAAAGATGATCTTTTGGCATAAATAGCTTCTGAGGTAACCCGGGCGAGTGATTCTTCGACCGGAAGCAGTTCGTTTTTTGAACTCAATAAAAACTTTCCTTCTAAGATAGCTTTATCAATTTTCTGTTTTGCTTCCTCTAAGGATATTTTATTCAAATAAATATTTCGTTCCATTATATATAAATTAATCCCCTTATCTTTTGTATTTATACTATGTCATTCAAACAAGGTAACGGTAACCTTTTGCCCCTGATATAAACCTTCCTGATTAATTCTAATAGTAATATAACCATCAGCCCTAGCTAGAGAAGAAATCATTCCTGATTTTCCAAGAACCGGCTCAGCCCATAGTTGGTTATTTTTATTTTTTAACAAAACCCTAATATATTCTTCCCTTCCTGCATCAGAAAATACATTGTTTTCCAACAAGGCATCAATTGTTTTTCGCCCTCCAAAATAAAAGGTTTCGCCTTTTAAGTCAGATATTATCTTTCTAACTACATTATCAAATACCATCATAGCTGAAATTGGATGGCCCGGTAAACCAATAAATAACTTCTGCTTATTCAAAGAAATAATAGTCGGCTTTCCCGGTTTTAATGCTAATCCGTGAACCAGGATACCCGGCGGACCAAGAAGGTTCAATACTTTTAAGGTATAATCCCTTACTCCAACTGAACTACCACCGGAAATTAAGACCAAATCTATTTGCTGATTTTCCAGACATTTAGAAAGCGCTCTTCGCAATCTTGATTCATCATCAGGAATAATACCGATATAATAAGGAACACAGCCTATTTGTTCAATTGCAGCTCCTAAGGCAAAAGTGTTAATATCGCGCACCTGACCCGGCTCCGGTTTAGAATTAATAGGAATAATTTCATCACCAGTAGAAATAATTGCAATGACCGGTTTTTTAAAAACATTGACCTTCTCATATCCAAGCGCTGCCAGTAAACCAATATCCTGAGGTCTAAGACGATGACCTTTCGCAAAAATAGTCTCCTTTTTCTTGATATCTTCATCTTCTCGTAATACATTTTCCCAAAGAGCTACTGAACGACTTATTTCAATCATCCTCGAACTAATGTTATCAGTATACTCTAACATTACCACTGCATCAGCGCCTTCAGGCAACATACCCCCGGTTGAAATCCGTGCAGCCTGTCCAGTCTGTAATTGACAAGAAGGCTTTTCTGACATCTTTATCTCACCGATCAAATCAAGATAAGCAGGCAAACTGTCGCTTGCTCCATAAGTATCACTGGCTTTAACTGCATATCCATCCATAGTTGCCCTGTTAAACCCGGGTATATTTTCAGTCGAAACAATATTTTCTGCTAACACTCTTCCGTAAGTATGGATAAGCTCTATTTGTTCTTCACGCTTTTTAAAAAATGTAGCAAAATCAAAAGCTTGACGAAAGATTTTTAGGCTTT
>CAYWJZ010000104.1:0-1324 GCA_964458635.1 uncultured Atribacterota bacterium | reverse complement strand
TTTCTTCTTTCCAATACGGGGGGCTCAAAAATTTCTTAATGAACCTAACGGATGTCTGTCATAGGCTATGCCCTTAGAATAAACAACTCGAAGAAATTTTATTTTGTTATTAAATGAACTTCTCAATTATACCCAAATCAGCCTATTTTTTCAAAGAAAATTATATGATTTAGATATCTACTTATAAATTAATGCTGCTAACATCTTATAATGGTTAAGTTAATACCACACTCACGAAACGGGTGATTTTTAGAACTTCTAAAAGGGGTTTGATTTTTTTCTGGTAAAAAATTGTCATCTATCTTCCCTTAATCTTTTTATGGTTCAATAAAATTAACTATCCAAAGAAAACTGTCATTATTTCCTGTAATGTAATGTCTCCAAAATAATATTTAAGGTTAAACTGTGATAGTGTTCTCTCTATGATCTCCGATTCATGGCGTTTATTCTTTAATTTCTTCTCGATCTCAGAAATATCACATAATGATAGAAAATCTCCAAAAAATTGACAATTCTTTAAGATTCCCTTTTCTACATCAAGAAATAATTCAACTTTTCCAGCCGGAAATCTACGAGTATTTTTTATACTGTAAGGAGGAGAATAGCCAAAATTCCATTCCCAGGTATTGTATTTATCTTTTACCAGTTTATTTATTTGTCTTAAATCATCTTCATTGAGAAAATACTGATCAATTTTCTCTCCCTGGAATAATTCTCTCAGAATAGATTCCCTGAATTCTTCAATATCTCCCTGCTGTGCAAGATAAGGCTTAATATTGGTGACACGACTCCGAATTGATTTGATTCCCTTTGATTGAATCTTGTCAAGTCCTGCCTGTAATACCTTCGCCATAACCTCTAAATCTGTATCAAAAAGAAGTGTTCCATGATGGAGTAATTTGTTCCTAAAAATACGTTGTGCATTACCAGAAATTTTCTTTCCTTCTGCGGTAATATCATTACGTCCGGTTAACTCAGCTGGAACACCCAATTTGTTCAATGCTTCAACAACAGGTAAGGCAAATTTCTTAATTTCCAAATTAGATGGTTTTCCTAACCGCTTCAAAAAGGTAAAATTTAAATTGCCCAAATCCTGATAAACAGCCCCGCCTCCTGAAAGCCTACGAACTACCTTGATTTCTTTCTCATTAACAAAAGGCATATTAATTTCTTCGATGGTATTCTGATTATTTCCAACTACAATAGTTGGAGTGTTTTTCCAAAGAAAAACAACGTCTTCTTTCATATTTTTGCTTTTTAAGATATATTCTTCTAAGGCTAAATTAAAATAGGGGGAATAAGATTGGCTATCAATATACTTCAT
>CAYWJZ010000103.1:1609-4250 GCA_964458635.1 uncultured Atribacterota bacterium | reverse complement strand
CTTGATGATGCTTTTTTATTAAATATTTCACCGGTATATATTATTCATGGAAAAGGTAAGGGAATATTAAGAGAAAAAGTTGCCCATTTATTGGATCAACTGGCTTATGTCAAGTCTTATCGTTATGGAAAACCACATGAAGGGGGTGATGGAGTAACTATAGTGAACTTTTAAAATTTTATTCTTGGAGTGATTTTTGTTTAACCACTGTCTCCTTCTTAGAAGATAGTTTTTCGTGGTTAAACAAAATGTTTATTTTTCCCTTTCTTCCATTCTTTTTTTCAATTCTTCCACCAGTGATTGTATTGTTTCTTCTTTCTTTTCTGCCGATTCTTCCGGTTGGGGTTGGAGGCTATCTTCTTCTTGGGTTTCATTTTGTGATTCCTCTAATTCGTTCAGCGAGGAAAATTTCTTTTCGTCTTCAATTGCCGGAAGTTTTTCCTGTGATTTAAGAGTTTCGATGACTTTCTCTGAAGATATTTAAAAATCTCCCTCACAACCCTTTTGCGGTTCGGTTCCTGAACGGAATACCACTTTTAAGCTTTTCTCACAGTTATTACCGGGTAATAGGCCTGTTTTGGCACAAACCGCAACTTCTTTGACGTTATCCGGTTTCATAAACTCTTTTACCTGTTGCCCCTCAAGTGCAGCTACCATAAAATCATGCCATATAGGGGCTGCAACTACTCCCCCTGTCATCTTATTACCAAGACTTTTCCGGTCATCATTTCCTACATAAACAGTACAAGTTAATTCAGGAGTAAAACCTACAAACCATGCATCGATATTTTCATTGGTTGTTCCTGTTTTTCCCGCTGCCGGCCGGTCTATTTTAGCCTTCAGACCGGTCCCTCTATCGATTACACCTTCCATCAACTTAATTAAGGTATAGCACACATCCTCAGAAAAGACTTTCTTTTTGATAGTTTGATTCTCTTCCAATACCTTACCATTATGATCCTCAATCTTAAGTATGGAAACTGGCTCAATATATGTACCCATATTGGCTATAGTAGCATAGGCAGAGGCCATTTCTAATGGAGTTACTTCAGAGGTACCCAGGGCTAAAGAGAGATCTGCTCTAAGTGAGCTTTTTATTCCTGCATTATGAGCATTTTGTATTACGTCTCTGACTCCTACTCTTTCCAGCAACTTTACTCCAACAACATTAATAGAATCCTCAAAGGCTTCCCTCAAGGTGACCGGTCCCTTGAATTCTTTTTCATAATTTTCTGGTGACCAACCATTTTCATAGATAATCGGAGCATCTTCAATTAGTAAACTGGGTGAAATTCTTTTTTGAATTGCCGTCAGATATACAAAAGTTTTAAATGCTGAACCGGGTTGCCTGTCAGCTTGGGTTGCCCTATTAAACTCACTTTCTTCATAGCTTCTGCCGCCAATCATTGCCTTAATGTGTCCGGTTTGGGGTTCAATGGCAACTAGAGCTCCTTCGCGGCCACTTTCTAAAAATGTTTTTTTTGCTTTTTTCTGCAGGTCTAAATCAAGTGTGGTATAGATTTTAAGTCCCCCTTTAAATACCATATTAACTCCATATTGTTCAAGTAACTTAGTTCGTATGTAGCTGGAAAAATAAGGAGCGATTTCTTGGGAATCTCTATTCTGATTAAACTCAATTTGCTCTGCTCTTGCCTGGCTATATTCATTTTCATTAATGTAGCCCATATCCCACATTCTTTTAAGAATTATATTCTTTCTTTTTAAAGCAGCTTCTAAATTAATAAAGGGGGAGTAATAATAAGGTCTTCGTGGTATACCTGCAATCAAGGCACTTTCTGCAAGGGAAAGATCTTCTACTGATTTATCAAAATAAAGCTGAGTTGCTTCCGCAATACCATGGGCACCATGTCCAAAGTAAATGAGATTAAGATACATTTCCAGAATTTCATTTTTAGTAAAAGTTCTTTCAATCTGTAAAGCCAACAAGGCATCTTGTATTTTTCGAGAAAGTGTCTCTTCTCTGGTTAAAAAAGTGTTTACCGCCAATTGTTGAGTTATAGTGCTTCCTCCTTGAGCAATTCTTCCTTCCTTGATATTTTCCCACAGTGCTCTCAAAATACCTCGGATACTGATTCCATGATGGTGATAAAAATTACTGTCTTCGATAGCAATAAAAGCACTTTTTAGATGGGGAGGTATTTGAGACAATTCTATAGGTGTACGATTTTCCTGAAAAAATTCTGTAACTAATTTTCCATTAATATCATATACTTTGCTGGTAATAGGATTGATAAAGTTACTTGTTTGTACCAAATCCACCATTTTTTGACTGGAAAATGAAACTAGAAAGGCAAAAGACAAAATAAAAGAGAGAATTAACACAAATATTGAAATAATAGTTATTTTGACCAGAAAAGGTTGAGATCTATTCTTTTTCTTTTCTTTTTTTTTATTCATCAATATAATATTTGGTTTTTCTAGCAAAAAGCAGCTTCCCAAATATCTCCTAATAAAATTATCTATTTTAAAATATTCTTTACTTATTAATATGATCTATATATAAATAATTCAGTATGTAATTTTTTTCATGTGATATTTTGTTAGAAAGTGTTATAAAAGATAAAAAGTTTATTTATATATTCCTATATTCCATTGTAATATAAGATGTCAATCTTTTTAA
>CAYWJZ010000103.1:0-1509 GCA_964458635.1 uncultured Atribacterota bacterium | reverse complement strand
TAGAAATAATTATATCAAAGAAAGAATGAGAGGGAATGGTTAACTATGGATATATCCGCAGAAATGAAATTAATTAAAAGGGGAACAGATGAAATTATTTCCGAAGAGGAATTGCAGAAGAAATTAATAAAATCAAAGGAAAGAAAGATACCTCTCCGCATTAAACAGGGGTTTGATCCCAGTGCCCCCGATATTCATTTAGGACATACGGTAGGATTACGAAAATTAAGGCATTTTCAGGATCTAGGACATGATGTTTATTTTTTAATTGGTGATTTTACAGGGATGATAGGGGATCCAAGTGGGCGTTCTTCTACACGGAAACAACTTACGCCTGAGGAGGTAAAGGTAAATGCCGAAACCTATAAGGAACAGGTATTTAAAATATTAGATCCCGAAAAAACAATTGTAGAATTTAATAGCCATTGGTTAGGAAAACTCTCTTTTGTAGAAGTGATTAAACTGTGTTCCAAACATACAGTTGCTCAAATGCTGGAAAGAGATGATTTTTCCAATCGTTTTAGGGATAAAAAACCCATTGGAGTTCATGAATTTTTATATCCTCTCATGCAAGGTTATGATTCAATCGCCCTAAGGGCAGATGTTGAGCTTGGAGGTACAGATCAAAAATTCAATTTGTTGGTTGGCAGAGACTTGCAGAGGGAATATAATCAGGAACCACAGGTTATTATTACCATGCCTATTATTGAAGGTACTGATGGTGTAGAAAAAATGAGCAAAAGTCTGGGAAACTACATTGGCATTAACGAACCTCCTTCTGATATATATGGAAAAATCATGTCAATACCCGATAAACTAATGTTGATTTATTTTGAATTACTTACCGATATCCCATATCAAGATTTAAAAAAAGTTGAGAAAGATTTAACTGAAAACAATATTCACCCTCGCGATGTCAAGAAGAGACTGGCTAAAGAAATTGTCAAAATGTACCATGGTTATAGTCAGGCTGATGAAGCTGAAAAGCATTTTGAACAAGTTTTTCAGGATAAAATGGATCCGGAAAATATAGAAAACCTCCTCATTGCAAAAAGTGAATTAAAAGAAAATAAGCTATGGGTTGTTAAATTAGTAAAAAAGACCAAATTACTCAGTAGTACAGGGGAAGTTGTTAGGATGATCGAGCAAGGTGGAATAAGGATAAACCATAAAAAAATAACCAAAGCAAATCTCGATATTGCAATCAAAGATGGTGATATTTTAAGGGTTGGCAAGCTGAATTTTTATAAAATCAAAGTCAAATAAGATACTGTGTCAAAAGTCAACTCACAAACTTTCCTAAAAGACATCTTACTAATTATTATTATAAAATTATCCTTTCTTATACTTCCCTCTCCCTTGAAAGATATTTGAGAATTTCCCCCTTCTCTCAGAGGGAGAGGGTTAGAGTGAGAGGGATAAAAATCTATGATATATTTTCAGGATATTATGAAGAACTGTGCTTGAAAAATAATAATTTAGGGATTATCATATTTTTGCGAAATAAAA
>CAYWJZ010000102.1:0-4257 GCA_964458635.1 uncultured Atribacterota bacterium | reverse complement strand
GCATTTTCCGGGCAGACTAGATAACAAACTCCACAACCTTCGCAATCTACCGGATTAATATAATATTTAGTTTTTCCTTTTTTAACTTTTTTTTCGATAGCCAGAAAACGACAGGCGTCTTTACATTTGCCACAGGCTATACATTTTTTTTGTATAATTTTGGCAATTACAGCACCACTAAAATAACCACGCTGTTTGACTTTTGGTTCTAAGATTAGGTGTAAATCTGCAGCATCTACATCACAATCAGCTATTACCATGGAATGATTTAATGCCGACAAAGAAGCAGCAAGAGAAGTTTTACCTGTTCCCCCTTTTCCACTGATAATGACAACCTCCTTTGGCTTCTTTTTATTAACTTGTTCTGATTTCAAGCTTTTTTTACTTACCTGTCTATCGGTAAAAAAATAGTCTTTTTCTGCTGGTTTTTTAATTTCTCTTTCATGTTTGGCATTTTCTATAATTCTGAAAGCTAATTTTTTGAATAAGACTTTATATTCTGGAATCTCATCTATAATTAGATCTCCTCGAGAATAAAAATGGGCTATTTTGCGGTCATTAGGAATTTCTCCAACTATTTCTAATTGCTGATCATTACAATAAGCTTTTAAATTGTAACTATCATAACTTGAACGATTCACTACAATAACAGGTTCTTTCCCTAAACTACGCGCCATGGCTACCGCCAGTTTAAGGTCATGAATACCAAAAGGTGTCGGATCGGTTACCAATACACAAAGATTCGCATCTTTAATAGTCTCAACTACCGGGCAGGCTGTACCGGGAGAAGAATCTAAAATATTTATTCCCTCACTAGTGTATGTTTTTAATTTTCTGATTAGCCGGGGGGACATCCCTCCCTCTGCAGTAGCCAATAGTCCGTCATGAAAATCAATCTTTCCACTCAATCCATGACGTAAAGTCCCAATTTTTCTTTCATTCTCAATAATTGCATCAACTGGACACACAATTTGGCATGCACCACATAAATGGCATAACTCTTTAAAAAACAATATCTTGTCTTTAACCAAGGCAATAGCATTATAATGACACACTTCACTACATTTACCGCATTTTATGCATTTAGTCTCATCCACCCCGGCAGGAGATAACAAATAAATATCTTCTTCCCGGTTATCATTGGGTTTTAAAAACAGGTGACCATTTGGCTCTTCAACATCACAGTCAATATAGTGTACTTTTTCTTCCATATCACTTAGGATACGGGCCAAATTAGTAGATATCAACGTTTTACCCGTGCCACCTTTACCGCTTGCAATAGCAATTTTCAATTTAGCCAATCTCTCCTCCTTCCTAAAGGCAAATTTAATAAATATATTTGTCTAATTTCACTAGCTTTAGCTACATGCTGAGTTAATACTATTTCCACTTAGAACCTGTAATTAAGTCCAACCTCAATAAAAACTTGAGATAGTTCGCCAAAAATAGACTTTAATAAAGAATCATCAATTATCCGCTGTTTTCCTTCGGTCATCAGGCCTGCCTGTATATTAACAGTAGTATTGGTATTTAGTTGATTACTATATGCAGGCATTATTAATTTTGAGCTGTCACTAAAATTATTCATAAAAGTCAAACTGATACTCGAAAACTCGTCGATTTGATAAGAAGTATTACTTACTAACAGACTTACATTTTGCTCTTCTCTTTGTTGTTGTTCAGTCATCATGGAGCCGGTAATTTGTGATAGAATCTTTGGAGGAACATTTAAGTATTCTGCTTGAAAATACAACTGATTGCCTGCCTGAAAAAAATAACTATAGTCAGCTCCCGCTAAAAAAGAAAATGAATTAATTTCTTCTCGGTAATATGCTACTGCTCCATAGACACCAAACGAACCTATATCTCCTTTGGTTGTTACCGCAAAACGTTGTTTACCGGGATCATCTGCTATAGCATTTTCCTGTACATAATTAATAGTTACATCAAAATTGCTTATCAGTGTTCTCCCTCTTAAGCCTACCTTTAGATTTTTATTATTATCAGGCAGAGAGGCTACCAGAGATAAACCGGTATTCCAGTTAATAGGAAAGTAAATCTCCATAGCATTCTGATATTTAGCGTTGTAATCTTCATCCAGAGCAACTGCTCCCAGGGTATAGTCCGCCGGATTTAATAAAGAACCGAAAGACCAGGAAATAGGCTGTCTTCCGATGGTAAGATGCATATTTTCGAACCTCTGTTTCCAGTATAATTTTTTCCAGTAAAAATCTACTTTACCTCCGGCTATGTCAGTAAAGAAATATCCTGCACATTTGATTTCATAATTGGTCTGGGACGGTAAAAGCAATTCCAAATCAAGATTTGCTAGGGGAAAAAGACCAAACCCTAATTCACTGTCATAAAAACCTGATATCGAGGTATCAAGTTGTCCGCCTATTTGAATATCACTCGCTCTTACCGGTGGATTGCTGATGCTGATGAAAAAAAACAACAAAAAAAATAAACTAATCAATAGAAAGTATTTTTTCATATCAAATTTCCCCTACTTTTATAAATAATTTGTAATTTATTTCTCTATTTATTATGACAGCTTTGTACCCCAATTTAAAGAAATTTTCAGTTTCTTTATTTCTATTTACTTATTAAATATGGTAATGATAACAATTTAGCAAAATATACAACAAAACCCGTCTCTCTCTAAAGAAAGAAAACGGGTTTTGTTGCTAATATTATATTTACAATAAACATCGCGCCCACATAGCAAGTGGATTTAAGGCTATTTTCCCTCTATATCACTTTCTACATTTTGCATCTTTTCATCATCTTTGATATACACTTTTCCTTGTTGAATCTCTCTTAATGCTAGCAATCGATTGTTTTTTTCTTCTGATTCTACAAGCACTTTGGAGCCTTGGTTTAATTGTTTTGCTCTTTTTGCTACCATCATGGTTAACAAATATTTATTATCTAAAAAACTACTTTTTTCCAATCCTTTTAACCTCTATATCTTTTTAAATTAGAAATAAACTTATTATAATTTTCGCTGTAATACCTTAATCTCTTTCTCTAAACGTTTAATCTGTCTTTTTACTCCCCCTCTTTCCGATTCTTCCTCATTATCCGTTAAATCAACTTTTGGCAAACTTCTTAAATGCATTTCAAGTTCCCTAATTTCTTTTCTTTTATCTTCAATTAAATCTTTGATAGAATGAATATCATCTCCAAGAAGATAATAACGTTTTTTTTCATTCTTCTTTACGACCACTTCAGTTCTCCTTGATAATATTTCTTTTAAATTTTTGAATATTAATTATTATAAGTAATTACTCTTCATTTAACAAACTTTTAATATTAAATCTTTATATAATACAATCTGGTCTTTAATAATTCTAACTGTTATTCAGCTTCAATTATTTTTTGAACCAGCCTTTCTATCCCAACTGCAATTTTAGAAATTGATGGGCCCAACATGTATGCAGGTGTTGATGCAATTTTATGATCAGGGTCATAAACAATTTCATCGACTTTAGAAATAATATGCCTGGCCCCCATTTGCTCCAGCAACTGAGCAGTTGATTGGTCATTGCCTATTGTTAGTCTTGGGTGAAACGAACCCAGTACCCGGGCAGCAAGGACAGGAGCAATGCAAATAAATCCTTGGGGCTTTCCAGCAGTATGCATTGACTGAATTATACTTTCCACATCTTTGTTAATTTGGCAGTCCGATCCTTTAAAGGCAAAGTCAGATAAATTTTTGGCAGCACCAAATCCCCCCGGAAAGATCAGCCCGTCCAATGATTCGACATTTGCTTCCGCTAAATCAATAATTTCTCCTCTGGCAATTCTAGCAGATTCAGTCAATACCTGCCGACTTTCCTTTTCCTGAATCTTCCCTGTAAGATGATCGATAGTATGGTATTGTTTTATTTTTGGAGCTAAACAGGTAGTTTTAACCTCTGCCTTATCCAAGAAAAACATGGTTAGTGTTGCTTCGTGAATTTCGCTGCCATCCTGAACGCCACAACCCGACAATACAACTCCAATATTCTTCATGATTATCAACCCCTTTGTAAATAAATAACTATTAATTGTATTATATTATAACTTAAATTTTATAAAAATAAAATATTGGGTGGAATAAAATTTTAGGGTTAATTTTTTCCTGTTTACTTTTGGTTATACTTTTTTTATATTTTAACTGAATATTTCTAAGTAATATAAGTAATATAAATATTTGGATTTATTTTCCATCATGAGTATTAATAATTAACAAATTTCCTGCTATCTAAATTT